>NZ_JNKD01000068.1:0-12721 GCF_000701925.1 Ruminobacter sp. RM87
CAGCGACATGATGGAATATACTTTTCCAGCATCATATACCGCGAGCAAATCATCTGTTATGTCGTCACATACAGATTTTGCCAAAGCTACAGAACCGTAGGATAGCATTTTAGGCTTTGCCTCTGTCGAAGCTTTGTTATCAACCGGAACAAACTTAAAATTAATGATATGTCCGACAACTTTCCCATTATGCGGCTGAGGATTTTTTCCCGGTACGTATTTAACCGCACTCCGCTCACGTACAGAATACCTTTTAGGACCATCTCTGCCAGAGTCTTCAACAATAGTATTAACCGGTCTTTTAACCTTTCTGATTTCTTCAGGAACCTTCATAAAAACACCTCTTGTATATAGTCCGTATTATATCATAAACGGACTAATAAAGACATAAAATAATGATAATTTTGCAAAAAAATCACTAACTTTTATGGTAAAACAGGAGTTAAAAAGGCAGATTTCTTAACTTTTCATAAAAGTTCTACTACTTCACAAAATCATAGCCAAAGTATCCTTATAAACATTGCAAATTCAACATGTTCAGTTCTTGCTGTCCAATAAAAATCATGATACAATTTAGTGTAACGGTTACACTAAAGGATAAAACCAATGTATTACGATTTTTCAGTGCCTGTTCCTAAGGAAAAAGGGAAGATTCTTTTCAAGAAAAAAGGTAATTCTTCATATGTCTTGTATGAATATGGACGCGAATATAAAAAAGATAAACAGTACGTGATCCCAAAGCGTTCTATTATTGGCAGATTGCTGTCTGATAATTCAGAACGAATGTTTCCCAACGAGAATTATCAGAAGTATTTTCCAAATGCCGTATTGCCGGAAGAACGTTCGGAAGCATATAGAAGCTGTTGTCTGCGTATCGGTTCTTATGTAGCGATACAGAAAATTCTGCAGGAATATGAATTACCTGCAATGTTGAAAAAAAGACTAGGTAAAGACAGTGGTCTCTTTCTTGATCTTGTATCATACATGATTGTTGATGAAGAGAATGCCGGTCAGTATTATCCGGATTATGCTTTCTGCCATCCATTGTTTTCCGAAGGAATGAGGATTTACAGTGATGTTAAGATCAGCAGACTGTTAAATTCCATTACAAGAGAACAGTCAATAGGATTTCTTGATGACTGGAATCACAGGCGTGACCATAAGCAGAAGATCTATGTTTCGTATGATTCGACAAATAAAAACTGTCAGGCCGGTGATGTTGATATAGTTGAGTTTGGTAAAGCAAAGGTCGACAAAGGTCTGCCTATATTTAACCTTGGTATTGCCTTTGATCAAACTAATCGTGTACCTCTTTTTTATGAAGAATACCCTGGATCAATTACGGATGTTTCACAGTTCAGATACATGGTGGACAAGGTCATTGAATACGGTTATAAAAAAATTGGTTTTATTCTTGATCGAGGATACTTCAGTAAAGAGAACATTCGGTACATGAATGATAATAACTATCCTTTTATCATCATGGTCAAGGGGTGTAAAGTTCTGGTTTCATCCATTGTAGAAGAAAATCTGCATACATTTGAGACCGACAGAGACTGTTCGATTCGTGCATATAAGGTGTATGGAAAAACAGTACCGGGAAGACTTTATGAAGATGATGTTCAAGACCGTTATTTTCACATTTACTTCAATCCGTCAAGACAGGCCGGTGAACGTGAGAAACTGGAGCAGATGCTCGACAAATACAAACTTATGTTTAAAAAACATGAAGGGATGGAAGCCTGTTTCGGTAAGCCCTGCGAGGAATTTTTCACATTGAAATATGACAGGAAACATCGTTTTCTTTACGCAGAGGAAAAGAAGGACATCATTAAAAGAGCTTTGAATTTATGCGGATACTTCTGCATAGTAACATCGGAAGAAATGACGGCAGAAGAAGCATTGATAAAGTATAAGGGTAGAGATATATCCGAAAAGCTCTTTAGAGCGGATAAGAGCTATATTGATTCGAAAAGCATGAGAGTTCATTCTTCCGAGGCTGTTTCAGCAAAGATATTTGTAGAATTTGTGGCACTGATAGTGAGAAACCGCCTCTACAATCTCTTGAAGGAAGCGATAATACGCATGGAATCCGATCCTAAATACATGACAGTTCCGGCAGCCCTGCGCGAACTTGAAAAGATTGAAATGGTACGAAGAAGCAAAGGACTGTACCGACTAGATCATGCCATCACCAAAAAGCAGAAAATAATCCTAAGCTCATTTGGCTTAGATGAAAATATCGTGCGTAGCAAAGCTGTGGAAATAGGAAGGCTGATTGCCGACAGCAATCCCCATGTTCAACAGATAGAAGAGGATAATGAAAATGGCGAGAATGAAATCGATCTCTACGATTGAAGCTGAAATCACCAAGATAAAGGATGAATTGTCAAAGCTTCAGATGAGGCAGGATAAGCTAACATCAAGATTAAATGAACTTCTGGAACAGAAACGAAATTATGAGGCCAAAGAAATCATGGATGCCTATCTTAGAAGCGGAAAGACTTATGAAGAATTAATGACCTTTTTACAGGTTTAAAAATATACGTAAAGGGAGCCGAAACTCCCTTTAGTGTAACTTTTATGAAAAGTTAAGAAGATTATTTCCAAAAACCAGGGAAACAGATTAATTTTTGACATGATTTGAAAAGAAACACCCTCAGAACAAGAAGGTTTCTATAGTCCTGAGGTTTGTGAAAGTTTTATTCAATAGCGTCATTGAGCAAAGTCTGTTATATACCGGAATACTTTTGCCCCTTCTTCAATATTTACATTCCCGACAATTCCGTGAAGAATCTGATTTTTTTCGGGATCTGTCATTGGAAGAAAAGTATAAGTTCTAATCTGTACTATAATTGAAACAGAAAGTAAGTACCGTGCGTTAGCCATAAGTACATATAGTATAGATTTCTACCATATGCCTGTATTATTTTTTATTAAATGCCATGAAATATAAAAATATTACTCCGGCCGTTTTTCTGGATCGGCCCAACCGTTTCATTGCTCATGTGGAGACTGCCGACGGGGTCGAAACCGTGCATGTCAAGAATACCGGAAGATGCCGGGAACTGCTTATAAAGGGCAGTGAGGTTTACCTGACGGCTCCGGGAACACCTGGCAGAAAGATGGTATATGATCTTGTTGCCGTGCGTAAGGGCAACGGGCTTCTCGTCAATATGGACAGTCAGGCACCCAACGTGGTTGTCAGGGAATGGCTTGATACCTTAGGCTTTGACAGAATTGTTCCTGAGCATTCATTTGGTGATTCACGCATGGATTTCTACATGGAATACGGCAGTTGCAGATTTCTGATGGAAGTTAAGGGATGCACTCTCGAAATAGCCGGAACAGGATATTTTCCTGATGCTCCGACGGAACGCGGAGTAAGGCATCTTATGGAACTTGTAAGGGCAGTCGGGGAAGGATATACGGCTGTTCTTACATTCGTGATTCAGATGGACGGAATCAGGGAGGTGCGTCCTAATGTCAGCATGCATCCGGAATTCGGAGAGGCTCTTGAAAAGGCCTTAAAAGCCGGGGTTCAGGTAGTGTTTCTGGAGTGTCACGTTGAACCTGACAGTCTTACGTTTAAACATGTGGCCCGGGAGATAACTGCTGGATGGTTTAAATGATGTATGATTCAGGATGGTACTGATAAAGATTAAGGGAGGTTCCTGTTGTTTCGGAAACCTCCCTTATATTTCTGATTAAGCTTCTCCTATTGGAGGGAACTGCTCTTCTGCCATACTGTAGATCCCGACTTGATGTCGGTGATCTTCAGAATCAGATTGATCTTGTTGCCGTTCTTGATGGCGGCTCCGGAAACAATGTAGTCCACGTTCTGGGACTTGGCCACTCTCACGAGATATGCGTAAGAGGTTCCGGAAGCAGCCTTGAGAATACGCTGACTTACGTCGTTGCCGATAAGGGTAAATCTTCCTGAGGCGGCAAGATTATGCTTCACGATACTGCTGTATGATGAGGCTCCCTTGCAGACGCCTTTGCCTACCGTTATGCCGGTAACCATGACGAGGTTGGGCTGACGCGGCTGGAAAGAGTATCCGGCAGCTTCGGAAAGTTCAGAAAAACCGGCCTTGATATTGTTATCATTGCCGATACAGGTATTGCGGACAACAGGGGGTTTTGAGCTTACGGTCGGCTTTTCGTCAATGGTGGCCGGAGTTTCTTCTTCAGCATCGGCCGCTTCGACGATCTTCTCTTCCTGAACAGGTTCACTCTGCTTTTCAACGATTACTGCCGAGCCGTTATCTTTAGCCTGCTGTTTTCCGGTTCTGTTATTCTTCTTCTGTTTCTTTTTGCTGTTCTTTGCAGTGTTTTTATTCGTGGCTGTCTTTGCCTGTACTGCAGGTTCTTCTGCCACAACCCTGGTTTCCTGCTTTTTATCCTGATGAAAAAGATCAGTAAGGATGTTACAGCCGGAAAGCACGGAAACGGATAAAAACAGTAATGATACTTTTGCCCAAATCTTAACAGACATAAAACAGGTATACTCCTTAGAAACCAGCTCCTACGATACGAAGTTTTTCACCGCCGAGAAGGTGCAGGTGCAGGTGAGGAACTTCCTGACCGCCGTCCTTGCCGCAGTTTATAACCAGACGGTATCCGTTTTCAGCAAAGCCCATTTCCTTGGCAATTCTCTTTGCGGTTAAAACCATTTTGCCGATTAATGCGGCATCGCCGTCTTCAAGTTCGTTAACTGAAGGAATTACTCTGTTAGGAACAATAAGAAGGTGAACCTTCGCCTTCGGAGCAATATCAGCAAAAACGGTGATGTCGTCATCCTGATAACGGATGTCTGACGGAATTTCGTGTCTGATTATCTTTGAAAAAATAGTTTCATCTGCCATGTGTGACTCCTTAAATTCTTATGTGTTCGTACCATGAATGATACCACGTAATTATAACATTCTGTACAAATGTTTTATACAGTTATCACACTGTTTTTAACGGGGAAAAAATGTCATTATGCTCTGAAAATGCTTTCGCGACGGGAGTTTTCGGGCATATCCTCTAAAGACCTGCACCGCGAAAGCAGGGGACGGTTTCAGCTTCAGGAGAGACTTACCTTAAAGCATGATGAAAAGTTTCTGGAAGTGATTTCACACAGGGTTTCGTACGGAATGTTCTTGATTTCCGCCACTGCTCTTGCGGTGTGTGCCACAAATGCAGGTTCATTAGGTTTGCCTCTTTTTGGAACCGGGGCTAGATAAGGAGAATCTGTCTCCACCAGCATCATGTCCGCAGGTACGTATCTGCAGGCTTCTCTCACGTTTTCACCGTTTTTGAAGGTTACGATGCCTGAGAATGAAATATAGAATCCGAGATCCAGTGCCTTTCTGGCCTCATCCTTTCCTTCGCAGAAGCAGTGCATTACACCGCCGCAGTCTCTTGCTCCCTCGGCCTTCATGATGTCCATGCACTCGAGTGCCGAACCGCGGGTATGAATGATTAGAGGCTTGTCCGTTTCCACAGCCAGATGAATCTGTCTGACAAAGCTTGGAATCTGCAGGTCGCGGGTTTCCGGAGTGCAGACGTAATCAAGTCCGGTTTCGCCGACGGCAATGACTCTGTCAAGCGCGAGAAACTTTCTCAGATCGTCGTCTTTCCAGTCCCTGTTTCCTTCGTTGATGTTTTCAGGGTGGATGGCGCAGGCACACCACACTTCGTTGAAATCCTTAACCATTTCATACATGTTCGGAAAACTTTCGAGATCAACTCCGGGACAGAGAAAATGGGTAACACCGGCTTCATGAGCCCTGGCTATGACATCGGCAACGTCCTTATGAACGTTCTGATAATCTAAACTGTCGAGATGACAGTGGGAATCTACTAAAAACATAATTAAACAACAGTACCAAATTTATAAAATTGCATGCTTTCCGGCAAAATATCCG
Source organism: Ruminobacter sp. RM87 (assembly GCF_000701925.1). Classification (NCBI taxonomy): domain Bacteria; kingdom Pseudomonadati; phylum Pseudomonadota; class Gammaproteobacteria; order Aeromonadales; family Succinivibrionaceae; genus Ruminobacter; species Ruminobacter sp. RM87. The sequence continues at coordinate 5,916 of NZ_JNKD01000068.1, forward strand.
CCATTATACTTAAACTCGCGTAAAAATTCCGAAAATATTCATGAATGATGATGTCAGCTTTCCGTCATCAGCCGTAATGACCTGATTTTTACGGAGTCTTAAGCTTTTTGAGGGATTGTTCCGGATGTTACGCCGCACCGGTGTCATAACTTCAGAATCATAATGAATCGGGGTCTTTCATTCAGGACGTGAGAATTTATATGAAAAACGGGACAGCATGCTGTCCCGTTTCTGACCAATACAGGTGTCCGTTATTCTGTAACGATGGTGGATTCGCTGTCGCGTTTCTTGCTTGAGTTCTTGATGTAGAGTCGGTTATCAAGATAGTTCTTTGCAGCCACCAGAAGTCCCAGGGTAATGAATGCCCCCGGAGGCAGAATGGCTATCAGCAGACCGTCATCGGCACTGAAGAGGTTTATCTGCAGATTTCTGCCTGACTCGCCGATAAGCTGATCCATGCCGGAGAACAGGGTGCCCTTGCCGATGATTTCTCTGACTCCGCCGATAAAGAGAAGTACGGCGGTAAAGCCGAGACCGTTGGCGAAACCGTCAAGAGCAGAGTAGAATACGCTGTTTCTTGAGGCGAAGATTTCCGCTCTGGCGATGATGATACAGTTGGTTACGATGAGGGATATATAGAGTCCCAGCGCTTCGTAGAGTTCGGCGGTATAGGCCTGCATGCAGAGCTGTACGCAGGTTACTACAGAGGCGATGATTATCACGTAGATGATAATGCGCACTTCAGCCTTAAGCAGTCTTCTTACTGCTGAAATCAGCAGGTTGGAAACCGTAAGCACGGCAATGGTGGCAATGCCGAGCCCGAGAGCGTTGGCCGCGGTTGAGGTTACGGCCAGAAGCGGACAGAGACCCAGAAGCTGAACCAGTCCCGGATTCTTGTTCCAGAGTCCGTCCTTGAAAATTTCAGAAATCTTATCAAACATTATTTTTCTGCCTCACATTTCTTAAGGGAACCGAGATCCAGTGTGCCGATGCGTTCGAGCATGGCTCTGGTGGAACGTACCACGGCTCTCGGAGTTACGGTTGCACCGGTGAAGTAATCGAAATCGCCGCCGTCCTTCTTCACGTCGAATCTGCGGTTGGAAAGACCGGTTCCGGTGAAGCTGTCCAGATAGTTTCCGGTACGTCTTAAAATCTTGTCACCGAGTCCCGGAGTTTCATTGAATTCAACCACGTCGACGTAGTTGATGATGCCGTCTGCACCGACACCTGCAACCATTGAGAACGGAGTACTGTAACCGCCGGTCACATCATAGTAAACCACGTATGCGGTAACCTGCTCCTTTGATCTGGCCACATACACTTTTTTTTCTGCTGAACCAAAGCCGTCGGCAAGATAGCATTCGGCACTGGGATTGTTGTCAAACTTAACTCCGTTGAGCAGATGTCTGAAGGCACTGTTCTGCTTTTCAATATCTGCCTGACGGATGCTGTCAGCGGTAAAGTCCTTCACCGCAAACACGATGCCGAGGCAGCACATGGTGATGAGTGAGAGCAGGAGTCCCACGTACAGAGAGGAGTCTCTGAAGCCGTTTGTCTTGTTAGTCATTGATATTCTCCGGAGTGAAGCCCTGACCGAATTCACGTCGTCTGGTCATAACTGAAATCAGCGGGGCGCAGGCGTTGCCCAGCAGTACGCTGAAGGCTACCGCATCAGGGTATCCGCCAAGGTTACGGATAATTACGAAAAGCACTGCTATGACACAGCCGAAAATCCATGCGGCAGACGGCTTGGAAACTGCCGTTACCGGGTCGGTCATGATATAGAAGGCTCCAAGCAGTGTTGCTCCGTAGAACAGGTGATACCAGGGAGCCAGATAAAGTTCCGGAGCTGCCAGATAGAATGCGGTGGTCAGAACCGCTGAAGTTCCGAGGAATGCCAGCGGAATTCTGAAATCAATGATGTCCTTGATGAGAAGAACGGCACCGCCCAAGAGGAAGCATACGCCGATTACCACTCTGGCAAAAAGGGTATAGAAGGAAAGATCAGGGGCGTTTTCCGCAACAAAACCCTGTACGTTCTTTTCCGGCTGTTCGTGTTTGGCGTCAACCAGGAAGGTTGAACCGGTGTATCCGTCGGCTATTCTGAACTGTTCCTTTTCCGGAAATCTGTCGAGGTAATCAAGCTTTGAGATCTGTCTGTTTATATCAAGTTCACTGGCTGATCTGTCCACGTTGAATATGATGGATGCCGCGCGTGACGGACTGATTATCCTGTAGGCATCAGGCATTGCGTTTACATAGGTGGTCATTGGCAGCGGGGCGCTTATGAGCAGGAACACGAATCCAGCCATGGCCGGATTGAAGATGTTCTGTCCCAGACCGCCGAATATCTGCTTTACAACCACGATGGCAAAAACGGAACCGATTACCGAAAGATACCATGGCAGAAGAGGCGGGAGAGTAAATCCCAGAAGCACGGCCGTAACCAGAGCTGATGAATCTCTCCAGATGAGATTTATTTTTTTCTTTCTCAGCTTAAGGCATATCATTTCCGAAAGAACGCAGCTTACTGTAGTGATAAGCATGGTAATGATGATGCCGAAACCATAAAAATACACACTGGCGGCAAGCGCCGGAATCAGGGTAAGAATCAGTGTTCTCATTACCTTTCCGGTGGTGGAAATACTGAGATCGTGCGGAGCACTCTCCTGAATCAGATTACTGCTCATTACTGTTCTCCTTTATTTTTATCTGCTGAAGTCTCTTTTGCCTGTCCGGCTCCGGCGGCTTCTTCCTTTGCCTTTGCTCTGGCAGCCTTGATGGCGGCTGCCTTTTCGAGGGCTATTCTTTTTCTTTCTTCAAGGTCGGCGCTCTTTGAAGCATTTTCGGCTGCAGGTTCAGCCGGAGTCTGAGAAGCAGGAGCCTTTGTCCCGGTGCCTGCAGTTTCAGCCTGTGCGGCTTCAGCTTTGGCCTTTGCTCTGGCAGCCTTGATGGCGGCGGCCTTTTCGAGTGCTATTCTTTTTCTTTCTTCAAGGTCGGCGCTCTTTGAAGCATTCTCAGCTGCAGGTTCAGCCGGAGTCTGAGAAGCAGGAGCCTTTACCCCGGTGCCTGCAGTTTCAGCCTGTGCGGCTTCAGCTTTGGCCTTTGCTCTGGCAGCCTTGATGGCGGCGGCCTTTTCAAGAGCGGCTTTCTTTCTTGCTTCAAGTTCGGCATCGGCACCTGCAGCTGCCGGTTTTTCGGAAGCTCCGGCTGAAGCCTGCTGGTTCTTGATCTTGGCTAGAGCCGCAGCCTTGCGTTCAGCTCTCAGTCTTTCTTCCTCTGCAAGTTTCTGCTGTTTCAGGGTATATCTTTCCTTGGCAGCCTTTATCTTGTCTTTTTTCAGCTTTTCAATCTTAATCTGAGCCTTTTCCTGGCGGAATTCGGCTATCAGACGGATGGCGCTAGGGCAGACGAATGAACAGCATCCGCATTCGATACAGCTTTTAAGCCCGCATTTAAGTGCGGATTCATGTTCGTTTGCCACGCAGAATGCGTATAGTTCATACGGAATAAGACGTGACGGACAGGCTCTGGCGCATCGGCCGCAGCGGATACAGTTTACCTGCGGCTTGGTACGTTCGATTTCATGCTGAGCCGGTGCAATAATACAGTTGGATGTTTTGATGACAGGAACGTCCGCATTATGAATGGTAAAGCCCATCATCGGTCCGCCCACGATAATTCTGGGAGTTGACGGAGCGTGATATCTGAAATGGGTAAGAAGTTCCCTGATGCTGTATCCTAACGGAATTTCCACGTTGGTCTGTTTTTCCAGCGCGGTACCTGTCACGGTTACGATGCGGTGAGTCAGAGGCTTGCCCCGAAGCACGGCATCGGCTACCGCATACACGGTGCTTACGTTGTGTACCACAATGCCGTAGGCTGTTGAGCGGGCATTATAGGGAATCTCGATACCGGTGATTACGGTAATGAGATTTCTGGCTGCTCCTGAAGGATACTTCACCGGAATTTCCGTAACTCTGGTGTTTTCCACTCCTGATGTCTGAATGGCTTCGCTGAGCTTTCTGATTGCCTCCGGCTTGTTGTTTTCAACGGCAATCACCGTATACACCGGATTAAGGATATACTGAAGCACTCTGATGCCTTCAATGATTCTGTCAGCTCTTTCCTGCATCAGTCTGTCATCACAGGTGATGTAAGGTTCACATTCGGCACCGTTGATAATCAGTACCTGACAGTTTTCAGCCTTCGCGGAGCTTCTAAGCTTCACGTCGGTCGGGAATCCCGCACCGCCGAGACCTGCAATACCCATTCTGTTGATATGGGTAAGCAGCACCTCTCTGTCAACCGAGGTGTAGTCAGGGTATGAATCATGACTGAAAGGAGCGTTCTTCTGCTGTTCTTCAGGCGTGTCGCATTTTAATCTGATGCATGGTTCCTTGAATCCGCTCGGATGAGGAACACCGGCAGGAGCCACGGCTTCCACGGTTCCGGAAACTGGTGCATGGATAGGCACCTGCATCGGACTTGAAGGAGATGTCAGAGGTTCATCTGCCAGAACATGCTGTCCCGGTTTCACCAGAATGTCGGCGGGGGCGCCGCTGTGCTGTTTCAGCGGCAGAACCAGGTATTCCGGATCCGGAATATGTTCAATCGGTTTGTCTGCGGTGATTTTGTTTTCAGGAGGGTATATACCGCCTTTGAAACTGAATAATACCCCGTTTTTGATTTTATCCCATCTGGACATCTTATCTGCTCTCCTCTGAATTTTCGATCACCCAGTCCCATGTATCTGTGGTTGGATCAGGGGTTACCATGGCGATGCACTTCTTCGGGCAGGCATCGATACATTTGCTGCAGCTCATGCAGTAGGAAGGAATGACATGGTATGGATGCTTGAGCTGTCCTTCAATGGCGTCATACGGGCAGGTCCTGGCGCATTTGCCGCAACCGATACAGTTTTCCGCGCTGATGCAGGCAATTCGTTCCTCTTCCTTCATACCGTAGGTTGAGGTAACGGGAATGTGCATGATCTCCGCGATCTTTCTGATAACCGCGTCTCCTCCCGGAGTACAGAGGTTGATGGGGGCCTTGCCGGCGGCAACGGCGGCTGCGTATTCGGAACAGCCTACGTATCCGCACTGACCGCACTGTACCTGAGGCAGGTTGCTGTTTATCAGATCAGCCGTAGGGTCTTTTGATTCGACTCTGAACTTTTTGCTGGCGACACTGAGCAGAAAACCCAGACAGAATACGCCGGCAGTCAGAATCAGTATAACCGTAAATTGCTCTAACATGATGCTTTTACCAATATCTTCCTTTATGTGTTTGTTTTAGTTTTTTATGCTTTTCTCATCTGCGAAATTATTGCGGTCCGACACCGTATACCTTAATTTCAGTATATGCTGACACCTGTACATGACAGAGTCGCTAATGGAAAAAGGGACGGGAAAACGTTACTGACCGATGAGGTTTGTAAAGCCCATGAAAGCCATGGACAGCAGACCTGCGGTAATCAGAGCTATGGCGCTTCCTTTGAACGGACCCGGTACGTTGGCGTGTACCAGTCTTTCGCGCATGGCGGCGAAAATAATCAGCACCAGTGAAAAGCCTGCTCCGGCGCCCAGACTGAATACCAGAACCTCAAGGAAATTGTATTCCAGGCTTATATTTAGCAGAGCCAGACCGAGAACGATACAGTTGGTGGTGATGAGAGGGAGATAAATCCCCAGAAGCTTGAAGATTTCGGGGCTTATGTATCTGACCATCACTTCGGTGAACTGAACAACGCCTGCTATAACCACAATGTAGGAGATAAGTCTCAGCTCGGTGATATCAAGAGGTACCAGAACCAGCTTATCCATCAGATAGCATGCTGCGGAAGTCAGAACAAGTACGAAAGTGGTGGCAAGTCCCATGCCGGTAGCCGAGCTTAACTGCTTGGACACTCCGATGAACGGACAGATGCCGAGAAATCTGGTCAGCACGAAGTTGTTTACGATGGCTGCACTAATAAACAGTAAAAAATATGACATTTTATCTCTATTCCTAAAATTTCCGCTAATTCTATCACAAATGCCTGGTTTGAGTTTAACAATTTCCGGTCTGAAGCACCTGCGTAAACAGGTTCCGGACATTGTAATTCATAACTTTACACATCTTTTTACTGTTGAGGAAAAATCATGTGAAACAATATTTTTCAGAGCCGTATCCGTTATTTTTTTAATTCCTGTATGAATTATGATTTTCTGTGCCGAAAAGTTCTGTTCCACAGCGCATGCTCAGGAGAAAATGCGTTAAGAAATTTTAGATAAATAAAATATCCGTCACCGAACAGTCCTTTAAACTAAGGGATTCTGTATAATTCATATTATAACTAGTGATATACTAGGAAATAAAACAGTGAGATTATCGCACATATTTTGTGATTTTAAAATATTTTTTTATCATTCAGCTTTTACTGACATTTACGTGCCCGGGCACTAATGTAGGTGTGCTTATTGAAAGTATGACGGAATGAGACGAAGCCGATTGCAAGTTTTCAGCTGAAAGTGAGTGCTGACAGCTCCCGTATTACCGGTATCAGGTAAATCCGGTGGCTTTCAGATGACCGTGTTTATCGGATTTTTATGTAGCCTTTGTACTGAATATGTGCTAATTTGTGTCTGTCTGCCAATTTGCGTTTTTTTGATATCGATAAAAAAATGCATGTTGTTTTGGTTGTAAGATTAAATAACCTGACTTTCGAGTTTTTCGCCAAATCCTTGTGAGAACTTTTAAAATTACTAAAGAATTTGCCATCGTGATTCACTTTTAAAAATACCAGTTATTTGAATCGGTAATTC
>NZ_JNKD01000069.1:0-12630 GCF_000701925.1 Ruminobacter sp. RM87
GACGAAACGGCTCCTCTTTGCTGACTAATCAAAATTTTATCACAAGGAGGAAAAGAAACAAATAAAACACGGGAGATGATTAAAGAAAAAGAGATGCTTAATCCGCTGAAAACATCCCGTATCCGTGATGGACCGGTGTATGGATGACTTCCGTATTTTCGGATGCGCGTAACCTGAATTCAATGAAACATTGCGTGCGGACAGAGCCGGAACGGGGCCGGCCTGAAATACATCTGGTTTAATCCCGGCATAATCCGGTGAAAACGTATGTGTCACCGTCTTTTGAAAAACGGTAATAACAGACTTCCGCAACGGAACCGTCAGAGAAGGTTCCTCTGCCTCTGAAAAATTTTCCGCCTGTTTTGAGCTGGTTCCTGTCTTTACTGAATACCTCGAAAGCGTCCTTATCGGTACCTGTGCTCAGAAGTTCCAGTTTATCCAGTGTAATGTCGAGCTCTTCATCTTCAAGTGATTCGTTAATCATTTTTTTTGCGAAATGAGTTGCGCCTGAATCTGTGTGGTTTTCCCAAAATACAAAGCCGTTATAGATAAGGATGCCCAATGCGATGATTGTGGTGACAACAGTTACTGATGAAGATTGATTAGCCATTCGAATTATCCTTAATCTGCAATGAATGTTTTATATTTACGCCGAAGCTGTTTACGCGATTTATTTTGCTGTCGGATTTACCGTTCCGGTGTATCGGAATGATGTTTATAAATCAAAAAGAAAAACACGCTGCCGGCATATTCCTGTTATTTGCCGGAGCCTCTGGTCTTTAGGTTCCGACAGCTTCTGATTATTTAACCGGAGTGGTGTAATAATCCCTGAATTCATCTGTTGTTATGTAAAGATTCAGTTTTTTGTCAGGGGTTTTGTTTTTTGAGATCCACGGTCCGGCAAAAAATATCATTCTGTCTGTTTCTGATGCCGGTGAATTCTGTACGTCATCTGTTTTCATATCATCTGAAACAGGAGGCAGGTTTGCCGCTTTTCTAAGTGTGTTTTCGCTGATTCCGTATATGTGGCAGACCTCGCGGCTGTATTTTATCACAGGCTCGGGGTGTAGGGACAGTTTTATGTTAGGCCAACATGTGTATGTCAGTCCTATGATTGCCGTATTGAACTGGCTTATTTGAAAGTTGCAGCGTGTTTCAAAAGTTCTCTTCCAGCTTCGGAAAGAGCTTGAAATGTTTTTTTCTGTCCCCATATCAGACATCAGCATCAGAGGAGAATCGTAATTATTCTTTACCGCATGGTAAAACAACTCTGCAGGCTGCAGTTGAAGCTCCAGATGAATGCCTGATTCCAGGGCCTGGCGGAATCTCATTCCGTAATCACGTCTGGTTCTGTACACGATAAAAAATATCATAACGGTACTAATAACTAACAGAATCCAGAATATAAATACAACCTGACTGAAGGTTGTGCTGTGTCTGTCGACAGCAAAGATTTCGGACGGATCATCTTTTTCATAGATGAATTTTATTTTTTCACCGAGGAGTGCCGTACATTCAATATTTTTTATTCTCATCAGTTTCGGAACATTTTCTGAGTTTTCACTGGTGGACAGTACCTTCACATAATAATCGCATGTTTTTGAGCTATGGTATTTGAATTGGTCTGCCGATGAATGGATAAATCCCGTTCCGTAGGCGTAACCGCTCAATGTTATGTCAAAATATTTTTTTGAAATTACGGGAACGGATTTTACGACGTAGACAGTGCATGAAATAATCAGTGTTAAGGCGAACATAAACAAAAGCACATTCCTTAAGTAATGCTTACGTATAATCACTGAATCTGATATGTATCCCAGACTCTGTTTATCGAATATAATTGACGTCAGTATGTCTTTTTTATTGCTTGTGTAGTTCATTCCCGTAGTTCCGAATTAAGAACAGTGCGGGCTATTGTACAACTGTTTTCTAATAAATGACATTTATCCTAAAAAAATTGGGGACTTATCATGAAAATTTTGGGTTATTGTTCCCGTTGAAAAAAGGAATACCTTGATTTTTTAAGATGTTTATCTTCAAAGCGTAACCAAGATGTTTTGATGGTTTATGAAAAATATCTTTACAAGCCCTAAAAAATAGTTAACGTCCGTCAATATTGTTTAAACAAGTTCTAACATTAACATTTTGTAAAGGAAGCCTTTTCACATTGTCAAAGTTTAAGCAGTTTGTTGATTAAATAAACTTAACAAGACAGTGCCATCATTTTATCAGAATCCTTTGGTTTGATACGTTTGATATGGTTTACGAATCTGTTGCTGAAAGGAATCTAACTTCATCCAAACAACCTTTTATAGTTATTGGATTTTTAATTATTTTATTAGTTGTTTTTATTGCATCTATCAATTTATGTTGCATTTTATACTCGTTCTATGGGAACACAAATTGACTAGTTTAACAATTGTTTTATTTCAAATACTCCTTTACAAAAAAATTGATTTTTATGATTTGAATTTATTAGCGTTGTAATAACTCTAATAAATATATCATTTAATATCTAGTTTGTCTAATTAAGTACTATATCTAGTATTAAATAATACATAAATTTTTTTAAATTTTATGGAAAATTACTTAGTTTATAAGGGGTGATATGGTATAATACAAATATAGTTTAGAGTAAGTTAATAAGATATTTTAATTATTCTTTAATAATTCTATGACAATAAAAGGAGATTATTTATATTGAAATTTTCTATTAATACAGTTTTGAAAAACAGTACTAAATATAATAATTTAAATGTAGAGGAGAGTTATAAAGTGATAATATTGGATAGGTGGAATAATTTTTTTATTAGAAATAAGGTCCTTTTTTGGGGGACTATAATCGTGCTTTTTCTCTTTTTGATGGGGACAGGTGATATTTCTTTTACTTCTGGAAAAATACTTGATATTATTTTAAATATACAAATAATAACTCAAACCTATAATTAAAATATATCTACTGAGAGGTAAAGGAATCTCTTAACTCTTTCAGACTAAAACAACATACTATCATTCATTCTTTTATTTTATGTAAGAAAACAATAAGAGTATTAACTTAAACCAATCTCTGCAAATTGTATATAGCATAAAATGTTTAAAAACTCCTATTATATAATTTAACTTGTAGAATCAGGAGTTTTTCTTTATAGTTAGATAATAGAAGACTATCCACTGAATAAAGATTCGAAGCATCAGTTCACCCAACTGCTTCTTCAATAATAATATTGAAATCGTTGATAAGCAGGAGGTTTAAGATAACTTTAAGGATGAAGTATCGTCTTGATAACCTTAGGTGGAATTTAACCTCAAATTAAACCAGGGGTGTGACATAAAATTCGTGTATTCCTGTTAATTCTGTATTTTTTCCATCCCTTTATGTCACAAAACCTGTTCCAGAACGGTATGACAACATGCTGAATAAACGAGTATCATGAACAGATCTCCGAGCAGTACGAACAAACCGAGAACAGACAGTGTAAAGCAGTCTTCAAAACCTATTTTATCGCCGACATACAGGCATAGCGGGAGGCTTATGAGCGTAAGAGCTAGGATTGTAAGTCCCTCAGCAATGCCTGTAAAAAGCCCTGCAAAATCGTGGTTCAGAGAATATCAAGGGCATGAAGAACCGCAAACAGGTACGGGTACGATAAAAGGGCAGAACCATTGAAATCATAAATCCGTTTTCCCGTACGATGATCCTTCACGGAAGTTCCGTCAATATCGAATAACTTATTGCCGGTACGATGGTCTTTGATGCAGTTACCAGCAATGTCTAATAACTTATTGCCGGTACGATGATCTTTGATAAAGTTACCGTCAATATCTAATAACTTATTACCGGTACGATGATCTTTTATGAATTTATTATCAAGGTCAAATAACTTATTACCGGTACGGTGTTCTTTTATGCAATTGACATCAATATCAAAAATTTTTTGGCCATTGGAATGATCAATTATATACATCATGATAAATCTCCAATTTAGTTAAAATTTTCACGTGCGGGTATTCTATTTACATTAAGTCTATTATTATTTTTCCTGACGTGACCAGTTTATTGTCTTCTAAAATTTTGTAATTGAGATCTGTATATAAAATATTTATGTTATTTTGAATGATTTGACAGTCGTATACTCAATTTTGAGTTGTACCTGTGAAATCAGAAGCACGTCCGTTCACGTATGGTTTCCGTGGTCAAAATAATCAGGAGTTTTTGAATACTTTCAAAACAGTATCCGGTATGTTGAGAAATGCAGGTACGAAGCACTATTAACGATTCAAAAATGACTGACAAATATATCAAATTACTATTTAACTACCCCCTCAGGCACGGTAAAACCTTTAAATTTCATTTTTTCCGGGAACTGTTCAATATATTCAAAAAACAGGTGTGTATTTATGTGATATGTATAAAATTTCATCGATGTTTTTTTATTATCACGCTTCTCATGAAGTAATATTAATAAAGACTCGGCAATATGCCGTATTTATAAATTTTCAATACAGTAAGACGATATGTTTTTAATTGCCGATGGACGCAGGTGTATGTTGCAGGTTACGGGGCGTCTGTTACTGTGTAAAAAAGGTGGATATGTTTGCCGGTCTGGACAAAAGAGTTAAAAGTTTTCTGATTTTACAGTTAATGTCATTCAGTACAAAAAGGATGAAATCAATTTGGCCATAAGCTTTTTCTGATTATGAAAATTTTAATTTGAATTAGATAAACTATTTTTCATCGGATTACCGTTTGTTTATTTCATCATATTTACATACTGATGTCTTGAATGACCTGATTATATCAGTTTAATTTTCATTGTTTATCGTTCACCAGATCTACGTTAAGCGGGGTACGGAATGTCAATAAGCACAAATATTATCGATACACCTCTCATGAAAAGTGATGAGGATAAATTAGGTCTAACCAAATATATTAAAGCATTAAGTGCTTATTTGGAACGTGCAACCATGCCGACAACCATTGCGATACAGGGACAGTGGGGATCCGGTAAAACTTCTCTGATGAATCAGCTGAGGAATTCTCTGTGTGAGTTTGAAGGCCATAAGAATCCAAATGCTCCATATTTTGGAATATGGATAAATATGTGGGAGTATTCAATTATGAGAACTCCTGAAGAAACTCTTATGGGTGTAATTAAGGGGATGGTTGACGAGTGTACCAGTCTGGTGGAAGGGCAGAATAATTCGGCTAGTTCTACTAATCAATTGATATCAAAAACAATGTCATTCCTAAAAAAAACAGGATACATTGCAGCAAAAACAGCAGCCAAAACGCTTACTAACGTATCCGGAGGGCTTGTTGACGGCAATGAATTTTATGCAGCCGTTGAAGACACTTTATCAACATCAGAAAATGTAAAGGAAACCAGACCTAATGACCTAAAAAATGCTTTTGCTAAAGTAATTGATGAAAGTATTTCCCTAGAAAAATCAAAAGGATCAAACCGTAGGGGTTTCATTTTTTTCGTCGATGATCTTGACCGTATAAATCCGGAAGAAGCTGTCAAAATTCTGGAATTGCTTAAAAATATATTTGAGGTCAACAGCTGTATTTTTGTTCTTGCCATAGATTATGACGTGGTTGTAAAGGGATTAAAGGTAAAGTTTGGAAATGCGCCGGGACAGGGAATAGATGACAGAGCATATCGTTCTTTTTTCGATAAGATTATCCAAATGCCTTTTTCCATGCCTGTTTCTGCATATGACATAACCACATTCCTGACAGATTCAATTTTAAGCATAGGATTTATGAAAGAAGAGGATCTGAATACGAATCTAAAAAAATATATCTATACTCCTGATGATGAAGAAAATCAAAATATAGTGACCATTGATGCGCTTTCAGAAATGACTGATTATTCTACAGGCGCCAATCCCCGTTCAATAAAAAGATTAATGAACACACTTTCTCTAATCAGCATAATGAGAAACATTGAACTTGAGGACGAGGAGGATTCTCTGACTCTCAGTGATTACACGGCAAGCTACGGTCTTATCTGTCTGCAGATATCATATCCTGATATTTACGAATATCTTGTACAGGAACCCGGTTTTACAAGTTGGGATGAGATGACTGCAAGACAATTTCATTTAAATGAAATAAGTGAGGAAAAAAAGGAGCTTCTTGTTAACCTCGGAGAATTTGACGAGGAATGGGAGCAGGTTCTTTACAGGATGTGCCAGAAGAATACATACCTTGCAAACAACGCTTTAAAGATTTCAAGACTTTTGAATCTTATACGCAGTCTGATTGAGCCTCAGTCATTGGAAAACAGAATTGAGGATCTTTTGGGAATGTCGTCAATTACATCGGTTGCTTCATCAGATGAAAGCAATGCCACAGTTCAGAATAATATCAAAAAATGGAACCATACGAGGACGAATGATATTGATGACTATTTAAATCTGATTTCAAAAGAAGTTCCTGCAGACGTACTGGCTAACGTTAAGAAATTCGCTGAATATATCTTTTCCAAGTTTAGTGGTATTTCCAGGGTCATGGTGTCAAAGTCGGAAATTGCATTTTGGGTCACTAACAGAAGAGCCAAACGAATCAGAAAATTCTGTTCCGTAAGAGCAAATTTATGGAAAAAGGATGATAAAGGCAGAAGACAGTGGAGATGTAATATCTACTTTATGTCGACATCCGGTTGGACGGGAGATCTGTCACTATATTCCGGGGACGACAGGCCAAGAGTATACGTCAATGATGACGATTTTGTTGAGGAGCTTGGTTATACAGGTCCTACAGGTCCGGATGCCACCGTTGATGATTTGGAAAAATTATTTAGAATCTCATTCGAGGATGTGTCTTTGGATAGTTGGCCAGAGGATGTTAAACTGAGCGAAATGCTTATATAGGCACAGTAATCTAGGCTCCAATAAAGGAAAGTGTATATGCACTTTCCTTATCTGTTACGGGAATTTGTCTACAACCGGTATGTGACTGCCAGTACTTGCCATTTGAATGGTAATAATTCAGTAATCCTCGTACAGCGAAAATGTTACTATTCCGGCCCAAAAGAGGCCTATCCGTTTTTTCAATCCCAACAATGCAGGGACTGAATGCAAGAGCCCTTATTTCGTAAAATCCCTCGTAATTCAATCAATAGCCGGCAATCTAATGCAAATATTCAAACATTATTACTTATAGCGTAAGTCCGTATGAAAATTCCTCAGAAAGGGGAAGTTACAATCATGAGGGGGAATGGTGTTAACTTTTATGTGGTTTCTTGATAAACGATATTTATCAACCAAACGGAAATAAATCATCTCCAAATAGAACTTATGAAGCTATGGTAAAGTGACAATAAACAACTTAAATGTTGTGAGGTTATTGTTTGGTTTTGTGAGGTTAAAGTTATTTAACCTCCTTTTTTGACGGCTTCACTGATGAAAAGGGCTTATAAATCAATGGTTATATCTGTTTTGTGAGGTTATTGTGAAGTTTTATGAGGTTAAACACCGTTTTCTCTTTTAAAGACAGATGGTCACTGTTGAATTTATTTTCTGTAGTATATAGAATTTAACCTTTGCAGAAACGATTAAGATTTAGACAGTTCGAATTAATGAAGCAAATCCTTTGCTTAACATCACGAAAAGATAACGGGAAGAACGATGATTGAAAACAAGTCTGAACTTGCACTTTTAGACCTTATGCGCACTCTGGTCGACGGCAACCATGCCTGTGCGGACGAAGTAACAGTTGTAAAACATGGCACATCTGAGGCAAAGCTCAGACATTTGTCCGAATGGCGTTTTTATGCAGAAACATCTTCTGTGAAAGTGGAAGTCGGCAAAAAAGCTCCTTCTGGTTCTATATCAGTTAATGCGAAGGAATTCGAATTACAGAGAGACCGCTACATACGTGAGTTTTCAAATTCTCAGAATATGCTTGAAACAGCATTTAACATATTGAATGTTTCTTACGAAAAAGGAAAAGAAATCTCTGATATCGGTAACTTCAGAAAGCGAGCTGTCACAGCGACTGTCTGTTTGTCCTGCATTAAAGATTGTCCAGAATGTAAAGGTAAAAAGAAGGTAAGGTGTTCCAGCTGCGGAGGAAGCGGAAAAAAGACCTGTTCCAAGTGCAACGGAAGTGGAAGTTACGGCCAATCGGTTCCAGCCGACGATGGAAGCGGTTTTGGCACTGTAATGAAGTATTACACCTGTTTAGAATGTCACGGTAGCGGTAAAGTCGATTGTTTCAATTGTTTCGGAAGCGGTAAAGTCAAATGCAAAAAATGCCATGGCACAGGCATTATGACTCATTACATTACTGTTACAGGTTATGCTGATTCAAACGGAAAATGTTCAGTTCTGGAATCGACAGAGGAGGCCAGACTTCTGAATCAATACATTTCCGGATACGGAAACTTTAGGAAATTTGTTAAATCTGCAGATTTTTCTTTTTCCGGAAAGTCTTTTCCAGAACCGGACATCGCTCTTCTGGAATATTCCGGAACCATTGAAACAGCTGATTTGACATTCTCGGTTAAAGGTCTAGATAAAGAATACCGTGTTCTTTCCTTCGGAACTCCCGCAGAACTCTTCATGACCTGCAACATTTATGACGACCTTTTTTCTGAAGAGATTGAATACATTAAATCTCATTCTGAGTCAAAGACCGGCAGGGCGTTTTTCAAAAACGAACTTGAGAAACTGGAAAAGTTTTCCATTTTTCAGAGAGTTTTTGAATACCTTGCTGCAAACAAGAAAAACAGAAATGACCCGGATGTGGGACAGTATTTTTCAGATTTGTGCTGCGGATGCATAAGCGGTGAAGCCGCTAGCATTCTCGGGTTTCATTCGAGCAGAATCCTTAACAGCATTTCGGCCACTCGAAACATGCTCATTACACTGATTGCTTTTTGTGCGGTATTTGCAGTCTTTGCAGTAGATGACGAGCATTTTTTCGAAATGAATTACAGCGGAAAAATCTCAGACATTGTGATAAGGTACCTTCTGGATCTGGCAAAAGCAATTCTTATTTATCTCGTATTGCTGATTGTAAACCGTGTTATTCTGGATCTGAAAAATATCAGAGTGAAAAGGGAATACCGGCAGACATGCAGAGAATATTACTTTAGAGCATATATGTTCCTGCTGCATGTATGCGTTGCGGTATCGTTCACCTATGGCATTTTTGCACATAAAGGTGATGTGCCTGCTGTCGGAAATGCTCCATACGCCTTAAAGATAGAATATGTTGATCCGTACATAACAGATCCTGCCGGAAAGGCATGGGATAAAACTCTTGATTTCGGATATTCATACGTTCTTGTTCCGATTAAGAAAGGTATTGATAAATGTAAGTCTGAGTTTAATGCCAGTTCTTTGAGAAAGTCGGAGCCTAAATCTGCTAAAGATAAAAACGGTAAAAGGAATTCTCAGCCTGCAAACTCAGGGAAAAAGAAAAAACGGAATTCAAAGTCGAAAGAACCTTCAAAAAATAAAAACAATCAGAAATGATCCGTTTCTTTCGGATGCTCTACGGCAAATAAAAGGGTATGCTGTGGTGCTGTTTATTACCTGACCTTAAAGGAAACTTACAGTCTAACGCCTCAATTGAGAAGAAACACATAAGCGAAGAAGTATTATCAAGAAAGTTATTTTTAGTACTTTGATCAAGGAAACCTCGGAACCAAACAAAGCCAGACAAAAACAGTTCAAAATTCTTCGTGTTTTTGTTTATTTTGTATTGGATTTGTGAGGTTTTTCTATCGATTTTCCTGTAGTAATTGAGTTTATTACCAATCTGTCATAAAGTTAAAGAATTCACTTTCAGCAACACTTAATTTAGTTACGTCCAAGCATGGTTACACAGATAAAGTTGCGAATAAAAATGCCTTAGGAGTAATGAACATGATAGATAAGTTTTCTAATGAAACAATTAAGGCTCTAAAATTTTACGTTTATGTATATTCAGATCCTGATACCAAGAAACCTTTTTATGTGGGGAAGGGACAAGGAAACCGCGTTTTTCAACATATTTGGGATGATTCTGAAAGTGAAAAGGTTCAGAAAATTAAAGAAATCTTTGAAAGAAAAAAGGAACCTCTAATTGAAATTCTTGCACACGGTCTTAATGAGAAGACAGCTCTCAAGGTTGAAGCTGCTGTAATTGATTTAATAGGTATTAATAATCTTACTAATCAAAAACGAGGCTATGAATCAAGTACATATGGAAAAATTGAAGTTTCTGCACTAGAGTCCAGGTATGCAGGTGAAAAATTAGAAGATGCCGATATTAAGCATAATTTAATGCTTATCAGAATAAACAGAGTTTACAGAAATGACATGACTCCGTATGAATTATATGAAGGTACAAGAGGTTGCTGGAAACTCAGTTTAGATAGTGCTGAAAAAGTCGATTATGTATTATCTGTCTACGATGGCATGGTAATAGAGGTCTATAAACCAGTACAGTGGTTTGAAGGATTAACAACTTTTACCACTAAAGATGATGATAAAAGTCAATGGACTCAGCCAAGGTATGAGTTTGTGGGGCGAATAGCTGATCCTAAAATAAGAAAGAAGTATGTCGGAAAGTCAGTAGCAGAATATTTTAAAAAAGGTGACCAGAATCCGATAAGGTATGTTTGGGGGAAATAGTTTTATGTCCGTAATGAGTAATTTTTGTAACTACCCTGTTGGAGCCCACATAATAATCAGAGATGCTGAATGGAGAATTATTGAAGTTCAGCATACAACAAATAATAACTTCAGACTTACCTGTACCGGTCTGTCTGATTTGGTTAGGGGACGAAAAGGAATTTTCTATACAGGGTTGGAAGATGATGTAAAAATTCTTCTACCTGATGAAACCGAGCTGAAACAGGATGATTCTTCCGGGTTTATTAAATCCAAACTTTACATTGAATCCGTACTGCGTTCTGCTCCAAGAACCAATCCAGGTAAAATTTACGTTGCGGACAAAGCTGCGATGGATGCTTTGCCGTATCAGTTTGATCCGACAATTCAGGCTCTTTCTCAGACAAAGCCAAGAATTTTAATTGCGGATGCCGTAGGTATCGGTAAGACCTTGGAAGCTGGTATTTTAACCTCAGAACTTATGGCAAGAGGCAGAGCCAGACGTATTTTGGTTGTGGCTACCAAGGCAATGCTTTTGCAGTTTCAGCAGGAATTCTGGAACAGGTTTTCCATTCCGCTTTGTCGTTTGGATTCTGTGGGTATTCAGCGTTGTATCAATAGAATACCGGTAAATAAAAACCCGTTTGATTATTTTGATAAATCAATCATTTCCGTGGATACACTCAAACAGCCTGAATTTCTTAGCTATCTTGAAAAGTCTCAGTGGGATTTGATTATCATTGATGAAGCACATAATGTTGCTTCAAGAGGTGACAGCAGAAGCCAAAGAGCAAGGCTAGCCAACTTATTATCAAAGCATTCAGACAGCATGATTATGCTGACAGCAACTCCTCACGACGGCAGTGCTAAAAGTTTTGCGAGCCTAATGAATATCCTGGATCCAACCGCAATACCTGATCCGGAAAATTATCGGGCTGATGACTTTCTTGATAAAGGGCTGGTAATAAGAAGATTTAAATCGGACATAAAGAATCAGGTCGCTAAAGATTTTCCTGAACGTGTTATAAAGACTCAGAAGATAGATGCTACACCACAGGAAAACCAGGTTTTCGCTGAAATTGAAAAGCTGTTTATAAAAGAAACAACTGAAGGAAAGAAGGTGAAAGGACATCATCTTTTTTCCAGTGTACTGACAAAGGCTGTATTCTCGAGCCCCGCAGCATGTGAAAGTGTTCTTAAAAACAGAATAGCAAATCTCGAAAAGAAGACTAATGCTGATCTTGATGAGATAAGCAGATTAAAAGAAATCCGTTCTCTCGTAAATGCTATTTCTGTGGAACATTTCAGTAAATTTAATTGGCTGGTCGATTACCTTAACGGCAGTGAATTCGGTTGGGATAAAAACGATCCTAAGGATCGTTTAGTTATTTTTACGGAATCAATTCCCACATTGGAATTCTTGGAGAAAGAATTACCATTAAGGATTGGCCTTGGCAAAGACAAAAAACAGGTAGTCACACTGCATGGGCAGATGCTAGACAGTGAGATAGCTGAAATAGTAAATGACTTTAATAAGGAATCCTCTAAAGCCAGACTGCTTATCTGTTCTGACGTGGCTTCAGAAGGTATTAACCTTCACCATCTGTCTCACCGCATGATTCATTTTGATTTACCGTGGTCATTAATGACATTCCAGCAGAGAAACGGACGTATTGACAGATATGGTCAGAGCAGACAGCCGTATATCATGTATCTGCAGACAATTGCCGAAAATAAAAAGGCAAAGGATGATGCTTACATTTTGGAGAGATTGCAGCAGAAAGACGATCAGGCTCAGAAGAATATTGATGACCCGTCAGAATTTTTAAAAAGCAAAGAGGAACAGGAAAATGATACCTTTAATCTGATAGAAGGTAATACAGATACTGTTTCTGACGACACGGAAGTACCTGATGAAGATTTTAATTTACTCAACTTTCCCACATGATTTTGAGTGGAAAAACATAGCGCAACCTTAATCCATGCGGTTTAGGTGTTTTTTAAAAACATGTATTGATT
>NZ_JNKD01000070.1:0-11650 GCF_000701925.1 Ruminobacter sp. RM87
CGGTTAGGTTACCGCCAATAATCTTACCAACGGTAACGGTTTTGCCCTTGACTCTGACAGACATGTGACGTACAGGATCCCATGCGTTCTCATAAGAACAGACATAAGTATATTTACCATTTCTATTGAAAAGCAGAGGAGGAAGTTCGGGAGTATCAACAACCATAATTGTACCTATATAGTTACACGTTAGTATGTAACTATAATAACATAAAAAATAAAGGAAGTCTCTTATTTTTTGGACTTCCTAATAAATTATTTTTGATAATGTAACTAGATATTCAAAGAATGGGAAGAGTGTGTCTAGTTGACACACTCTATTTTATTTATGCTCTTGTTATAAGAGCGTAAGGTCAGATACAATTTGTTTAAAGTAGGTTTCTGAGTATTATTGCTAAAATTTTTTGTTGCGGATATGGCTATTACAGATAATTCTTTATTTTCTGCAGACTGTAATCAGAAGAGTGATGATAAATCTCAGCATGACGCAGTTAATCAGACAGACAGTAAGTTAAACGATGATAGCGACAATTATGGAATATGTCCGGAATGTGGTGGCGCGTTAAAACTTATTGCTACACGAAGAGGACTGATGCTTGGTTGCTCGGGATATCCTAAGTGTCGTTATATGACTCCATTTGTGATTAAACAGGTTGTCACAATTGAGAGAATGCTGGAAGGTACTAAGTGTCCGGAATGTGGCTATCCGATGGCTGTAAAAAGCGGTAGATACGGACAGTTTATCAGTTGCAGCAATTATCCTGAATGTCATTACGTGTTTAAAGACAGACAATCGGATGATATTCCTTGTCCTGAATGCGGTCGAGGTGTTCTTCAGGTACGAAAAACCAGATTTAATAAGGTATTCTGGGGATGCAGTAATTATCCAGACTGCAAATATAATCTGGCTCATCAACCTGTTAGAAGAAAATGTGAAAAATGTGGATGTGAAGTTCATATAGTAAGAAAATTAAAAAATGGTAAAAAACTTATCTGCGTGTTGTGCGGAAACAGAATAAACGCATAACATTAAGACATGCAGCAAAAAAGCCCAGAGTCTAATTTTATGTTAAAATTGCAAACGGGTGCGTCAGGTACGCATTTGTTTATATATTTACTCTTGATAACTGGAGTTTTGCCGTGTCTAAAAAATTTGTATCTATTTTAATGGGATCAGATTCCGATTTACCTATTGTTCAGAATGCCATAGACGTACTTAAGGATTTTGGCGTCAAAGTAGAGGTGAAGGTTACTTCTGCTCATAGAACTCCTGAAGATACCCACAATTTTGTAACCGATGCTGAAAATCGCGGTTGTGGCGTGTTTATTTGTGCCGCCGGACTTGCGGCTCATTTAGCCGGAGCAGTTGCTGCAATTACAACAAAGCCTGTAATTGGTATTCCTGTAGATTGCGGTCCGCTTAATGGTGTAGATGCTCTGTACTCAACTGTTATGATGCCTGGCGGAATTCCTGTTGCTACCGTTGCCATTGGAAAGGCCGGTGCCAAAAATGCCGGGTTCCTTGCTGCACAGATTTTGGCAGTATCAGATGAAGAACTTTCTGTTAAGGTAAAGGAACAGCGTCGTGAAGCTGCTGATGCCGTAAGAGCAAAGGATAAGGCTCTTCAGGCAAAACTCGCCGGCTGATTTACAATGGACAATACGGATAATTTACAGAAAGCTGTTAACGTATTGAAGCGTGGCGGGGTAATAGCATATCCTACGGAATCTGTTTTCGGTATAGGCTGTAATCCTGCTGACGTTAAAGCTTTGGCTAGAATTCTGGAACTAAAAAAAAGAAATCCCAATAAGGGACTGATTATTGTTGCTGCTGATTATGAGCAGGTTCTTCCTTATATTGATGTCAGCAGATTGACTGAAATCAGTCACGAACTGATGTCAAAATACTGGCCAGGGCCATATACTCTGGTTCTTCCTGCATCGCCATCTCTTCCTGAATTACTTACCGGAGGCAGAACATCCATTGCCATAAGGGTAAGTGCGTGTCAGGCTGTTAAAGAACTTTGCAAAGCTTACGGTGGAGCTGTAGTTTCTACAAGCTGTAACATAAGCGGTGAAAATTCTCTTGACTCATATGATGCAGTTGTATCTGACTTTGCAGATAAACTGGATTACATTGTGTGTGGAAAAACGGAAGGAAGATCGCAGCCCAGTGTGATAATTGATGGCTTAACGGCAGAAGTTTTAAGAGGAAAAGTTACAAATGGATAAATATGCGGTGTTGGGTAACCCGATAAATCACAGCCGTTCTCCGTTTATTCATACAATGTTTGCCGAGACAACTTTGCAGAATATGGAGTACGGCAGACTTTTATGTCCGCTGGATGATTTTAAAAATACCGTGGACAATTTCAGAAAGGAAGGTGGTAAAGGTTTAAATGTCACGGTTCCTTTTAAAGAACAGGCTTATGCGTATGCTGATACGTTAACTGACAGAGCTTCAAAGGCAGGTGCAGTTAATACAATCAAGTTCTGTGATGACGGAACTGTTGTTGGGGATAATACGGATGGCGCAGGTTTTATCTACGATATAAAGCGTCTAGGATGGAATTTCGCCGGTAAGAGAATTCTTATTCTTGGAGCAGGCGGCGCAGCCAGAGGAATTATAGGGCCGATTCTTGATGAATCCCCAGAAGAAATTCTGCTGGTTAACAGAACCTTGGAGAAAGCACAGCTGATTCAGAAAAATTTCAGTCAGTTAAAAGTAGCAACTTATGAATCATTAACAGGTGATGACATCAGCTATGACGTGATTATTAACGCTACGTCTCTGAGTCTGAGCGGTCAGCTTCCTCAGATGAATGATTCCCTGTATAAGGGAGCTTTGGTGTATGACCTGATGTATGGTAAAACTGATACCACGGTTTTTACAGAATATGCGAAAGAACATGGTGCGACTCAGGTTTCAGACGGCCTGGGTATGCTCGTCGGACAGGCTGCATTAAGTTTTAATCTCTGGCGCGGAGTATCTCCAGATCCGGCTCCGGTTCTGAAGGCTCTGAGAGAAATTTTATAAAAAACTTAAAAGTCAATCATTACCGAAATAGGGATGTTAATGAATTCTGAAGATGTTTATAAACTTGAAGTAATTGTTGAGGATGAGGTTCTTGCCTCATCCTGTCAGCGTGAACTTGATGCATGCAGAAAGATTTCATGCTCATCCCCCTTGTTTATCAAATTATCAGAAGGAATGGTCGGGCTGGGTAATTTAAATGAGCCTAAACAGGGACTTGTTTTCGTCGATTTTGTCGGTGGTACCATGGCTCATCGCCGTCAGTTCGGAGGAGGTAAGAAATCTGAGGCTGTTGCTCGAGCCTGTTTTGGCAATATGAACAGTCCTGTGATTTTTGATGCAACTGCGGGGCTTGGCAGAGATGCTTACGTAAATGCATATCTCGGAGCCAGAGTTCATCTGTTTGAGCGCAATCCCGTGGTAAGACTTCTGCTTAAAAACGGTTTAGACAGGGCAATGTCCTCTGATAATTCAGATTTTTTCAGAGAAAGAATGATCCTCGAAGATGTTTCTACCATATCAGAATACTCTGGCGATGTTGTTCCCGATACCGTTTATCTTGATCCCATGTATCCGGAAAGACAGAAGTCTGCATTAGTAAAGAAAGAAATGAGAACTTTTCACGAACTAATCGGTTGTGATGAGGATCGTTTGGAACTTCTTGATGATGCTCGAAAAATTGCCGGCAAAAGAGTCGTTATGAAAAATCCGAAATGGGCTCCAATCCTGAACGAAAAAGTCCGTACTGCAGAAGTGGTTACCAAAAATCACCGTTTCGATATTTACAGTCCTTTGTTACGTAGTTAACCGGAAGCTGTTTGTCCAGTTTTCTCAAAAAATCATATTACTCCCTGACCGCAGACAGCTGCTGTACAGAGGAATATTCAGATATATAATCTGTCTCTTTTTTAGGTTAGGAACCTCATAAAATTGGCATTAAATTAACATGTGATGTATCTCCTTGTGATAAGATTTTATAAGGCCTTTTGTATTTGTACCGATTTCTTCAAGAAAGCCTGAGGGAAATATAGGTGCATTCGTATAGATATCTTAATATTCAGTAGGACTCGTTATGCAGCGGGAAGGTTCGATAGCAGACTCATCTTTACTTTCAGAAGCAAGAGCTTTGTATCGTGCGGGTAATTGTGAGGAAGCAGCATCTTTATTCAGACAATGCAGAGGAAACGATTGTGCTGAAGCGTTATTTTTTATCGCCAGCATGATTTTGGATAAATCTATTAATCCCAGAACTTCAGAAGATCCTGAAAAGCTGCTGCAGAAAAGTGCCGATTCTGGTTTTTTGCCTGCAAAATATCGTTTGGAAAGCCTTAAAGAACACCAGGCCAGCATCGATGATCATTTAGCTAAAGAGAATGAAAAATTAACTCCCCCTCCGTCTTTTTCTGAGGATGACATCCTTAAAAATAATGGTGAACTCAGTCTGGAACGAAGAAAAGAATCTGTCCTTTATTACGCCAATCAGGGATATGTAAATGCCATGTATGAGTACGGCATGATTAATCTTGATGAAGAATGTCGTGACGTTAAGGTAGGGGCTTTTTGGCTGGGGCGTGCTGCTCAGAAAGGGCATGCAATGGCTCAGTATGAACTGGGATGTCTCTATTTAAAAGGCGATGGGGTTCCAAAAGATGATTTAATGGCACTTCTTTGGCTTGGCAGAGCAAGGGAGCAGGGAATTTACAGGGCTCATTGTCAGCTTGCAAAAATTTACACTGATCGTAAAAATAAGTTCTACTCTCCTGAAGAAGGTGTGAAGCTGTTAAATCAGGTTAAGGAATTGTGTCCTGAAGCCTATATGATGCTGGCTCAGATTTATCTCCGAGACGATATCGTTCAATATGATGCCCAGAAGGCAAGAGATTACCTCGAGAAGGCAAAATCAGAAGGTGTTCTCGGTGCTTATGTTGAAATCGCCAAGCTGTATATTTCTGAAAGAAGGTACAGTGAAGCTCTACCGCTGCTTAAACATGTTGTTGATAGACAGGATGGAGAATCTCTGTATCTTTTGGCTGTTATTTTTGAAAGATTCAGTGAAAACAGAGATCTGGATAATGTCATAGACAATATTGATAACGGTAGACAGGAAAATGACGAAAAAGGTGAACAGATTAGGAATGAGTATTCCAATGAGAATGCAGATACGGAATCAGTATTAAAGCACAGTGAGAATAACATTCAGGAAAACAGTGCTTCAATTTCAAATGACAAAAAATCTCAGAATTCAAATCAGGATTCTTTGGTGACTGATTCTGTTATAGAAATGTTTGCCGGAATTATAGGTGACATTAAAGATAAGTGTTATTCGGATATTGCTTTTGAGCTGTTTAAAAAATCTGCTGAACAGGGATTTACAGATGCTCAGTACAGACTTGCCTGTATATGTAATAAGAAGGGATTGTCAGACGAGGCGGCCAAATGGTATAAAAAGGCCGCTGATAATGAACATATAGCGGCTATGTATGATTATGCATGCATGCTTAAAGATTCTCTGGATAACGAATCGATCCCGTCATATTCTCCAAAACCTGGAGAGACCGGCAGAATGCCTAGTTCTTTCAAGCTGGTGCAGCAGTCACCGGATAGGCAGCACGGATATCGTTATCTGAAGGAGTATGATAACTACAAACCAAAATACCACGAAGCATTTGAGTATATGAACAAGGCGGCTCTCGGAGGGGAACCGAGAGCTCAGTATCTTGTTTCTCAGATGTACTCTAAAGGAGAAGGGGTACGACAGGATTTTGCCCAATCGATACTATGGTGTGAAAAAGCGGCAAACGGCGGAGATCTGGATGCTCAGCTGTACATGGCGGAAATGTACGACAAAGGGGAGGTTCTTGATGTCAATCTGCAGAAATCTGTTGAGTGGTATCGTATAGTTGCGGATAAAGGTAATGCAAAAGCTTCCTTTAAACTTGGAAAAATGTATTTTGACGGACGAGGTGTTCCGCAGGATTATGCCAAGGCGTTTTCTTTGTACACGAAAGCGGCAGAAAAAGGATACATTCCGGCCATGGAATCTTTGGCAGTGTGTTATATCAATGGTCGAGGATGCAGTCGTGATGAACGGCAGGCAGAAAAGTATTTAAGTATGGCTGTAGAGAGAGGCAGCGATAATTCAGTGGAACTTTTGGCTTCTCTTTACATGAATGCAGACAGTAAAGTTCATTCTTCAGCCAAAGCAATGAATCTTTTGGAAAAGGAGGTATCCCTCGGACATACTCAGAGTATGTTAATTTTAAGCAGACTTTATCTTTCAGGGGATGAGGTGCCTAAAAATATCAGTAAAGGTTTGAAGCTGCTTGAAAGAGTAGTTGCGGAAGGCAACAGGGAAGCTCTGTATGAACTGGGAATGATCTATTACGAAGGTAAAATAGTCGACAGAAATTATCGCCGTGCTGTTGCTCTCATAAATGATTCCGCACAGCAGAATTATGTTAAGGCGCTTTATATGATGGGTATCTTCTGTTACCGGGGGATCGGCATGATTTCAAAAACAGGGGACGCTTTTGATTATTTCCGCAGAGCCGGAGAACTTGGGTATATAAAGGCCTATCTTGCCCTAGGTCAAATGTATGAAAAGGGAATAGGCGGAGTTTGTGATTATCATGAAGCGGCAAATTACTACCGAATTCTGATAAACGCAAATTATGATAAAGCATACTCTCTTCTTGCAAATCTGTATCTTCGTAATAGTTCAAATATACAGATAAATTATGATGAGGCTGAAAAGTGGCTTTATATCGGAGCCAAAAAGAATATTCCTGAGTGCTCTTATCGTTTAGGTATCCTGCACATGGAAGAAAAGGTACGAGACAGTTCAGTGGATTTGGGGCTGAAGCTTATCAGGGATGCCGCTGAACGTAATTATGCCGAAGCTCTTTACTATCTGGCATGCCTTTTCACTGAGGGAAATCTTTTTCCTAAGGATTATTCGAGGGCCATCAGTTATCTCCACAGAGCCGTTGGACAGAACCATCTGAAATCCACAACAATGCTTGGTAAGATGTATCGTTATGGTCTGGGGTGTGAAATTAATAACTTCAGTGCCAGTGATTTACTGTCCATAGCAGCAAAGTGCGGTGATCATGAAGCGCAGCTTGAACTGGCCAAAATGTACAGAGACGGTGCTGGTGTGGATAGAAGCTATGTTGACGCGTACATGTGGACTGTCCTTTGCCTGTCATGCGACAACACATACAGAGATGCAATAAACTTTAAAAACAGTCTGCTTTCGCATCTGAGTCAGCGAGAATTAAAGAATGGTCAGATAATGGCTATAAAGTATCTTGAAATAATAGAGGATAATCGTAATAAACACAGCGAACAGACAGATTTGTGTCAGGCATAGTTTTCTTTAACATGACTAACGGTATGGGTTTTTAGTGAATATTTACATACCGTTTTTGATTGAAACTGTTGCGAAAATATTGCTAACTGTTGCTACCGCTGTTTATTTCATATAGTGAATATGTCACCTGGCCCGCGTTTCCTGATTTAAGAAGGTGGTATTTTTCAGGAAGTTTAAGAGCATTTTCTTTTTCATGTTCTATGTATACCAGACATCCGTCAGGTGCAATCGAGTCATTGATTAATTCTACTGCTTTTTCAAGCAGTCCTGTTCTGAAAGGTGGATCCAGGAAGATAATGTCATAGCTTTCATGACAGTTTTTTAGAAATGACAGGGTATCAGTCTGTCTGATTGTTACATTGCCGCAGTTTAGGACCTGAGCATTTTTTTTCAACTGGTCGCATACCTGTTTGTTAAGCTCAAGCATGGTGACGGTGGAGGCTCCTCTTGATTGGGCTTCAAATCCAAGTGAACCAGCACCGCTGAAGGCATCAAGAACTTTTTTATCCTGAATTTTAAACATGAGCCAGTTGAATAATGTTTCCTTTACTCTGTCGGTTGTGGGGCGAAGTCCCGGCATGTCCATAACAGGTAGTTTTCTGCCTCTGTGCATGCCAGAAATAATTCTGATGATTCCGGCGGATGTGGAATTTGTTTTGTTTTTAACCATGTGTACCCTAAAGCCTATTGAATTATTTGTATATTTTAGAACACGATTTGGGTAAAATAATAATGTTTTTTAAAGAATCATGCCAAGAAATTTCCTGCTTTTAGGAGTTTAGGAATGATTGGTTGCATGAGCGGTGGTAGGGAAAGTCCCAATCCGCTTACAGAAAATGTCTGTGGATACTGCGAAGAACGCATGGCTGTACCGTGAGAATGGTTGTGCTTTTGTAGTTGACACGGGTAGCTCTGGTATCGGGTGTAGTGAGCGATTTATAAAAACACATAACTCTATTTATTAGAATTCATGAAACGGCTTCAGATAGTTCAAATAATTGCTGAACGTCGTGATTTTACATGTTTTAGTATTTTTTAACACATATAGCGTAAAGTAGAACATTATGGCAAAGAAAGGATGGTTTTCCTGGTTTGGTAAGGGGAAACAGACAGAAGATAAAGAAGAAACTTCAGTAGCCGGAGAAATTTCAGACAAAACAAATACGGATGCCGTTTCAACTGCAGAAAAGCAGGATGACGTTTTGCAGAGTAATAATGCTGAATCTTTGAGTAAAGATAAGATTGAGGCAGACAAATTATCAGAAGGTGCCGAAAAGGAGCCGGCTGTAGAAGAACTGTCTCAACCTGAAGAAGTTCTTCCCGTTCCTCAGGAAAAACCAGGTTTTTTCAAAAGACTTGTTAATGGTTTAAGAAAAACCAGAGAAAATCTGGGACTGGGGATTAAGGCTCTATTCAAAGGAAGAAAGATTGATGACGATCTTTTTGAAGAGCTTGAATCAACTTTGATTTCAGCAGATATAGGTATTGAGACAACAGAAAAGCTTATTGAAAAACTTACTGCTGAAGCTTCATTGAAGGAGCTGAAAGATGCGGACAGTCTGGTCAGCAGATTGAATGCGGATTTGCATGAAATTCTGAAGAAGGTGTCAGTTCCTCTTGTTATTGATACATCAAAGAAGCCTTTTGTTATTCTGATGGTAGGTGTTAACGGCGTCGGAAAGACCACTACCATCGGAAAAATGGCCAAATTTTTTGAGGCTC
This sequence comes from Ruminobacter sp. RM87, assembly GCF_000701925.1. Classification (NCBI taxonomy): domain Bacteria; kingdom Pseudomonadati; phylum Pseudomonadota; class Gammaproteobacteria; order Aeromonadales; family Succinivibrionaceae; genus Ruminobacter; species Ruminobacter sp. RM87. Next base: position 9,129 of record NZ_JNKD01000070.1, read on the forward strand.
AGGGACACAAGGTAATGCTTGCAGCCGGAGATACATTCCGAGCCGCTGCCGTGGAGCAGTTGAAAGTCTGGGGCCAGCGCAACGGTATTCCGGTTGTGGCACAGAGCACAGGTGCGGACAGTGCTTCTGTTATTTTTGATGCATTATCAAGCGCCAAAGCCAAAGGTTATGACATTTTAATTGCAGATACAGCAGGCCGTTTACAGAATAAGGCAAATCTCATGGCCGAACTTCAGAAGATCGTTCGAGTTATGCAGAAAATAGATCCTGAAGCCCCTCATGAAGTCATGCTGACAGTAGATGCGGGGACGGGGCAGAATGCTATAAGTCAGGTTAAATTATTCGGCGAGGTTGTGCCTATTACCGGTATTAATATTACTAAACTTGACGGTACCGCAAAGGGCGGGGTGATTTTTAATATTGCGGATAACTTCGGTATTCCAATTCGCTTTATTGGTGTCGGTGAAGGTATTGACGATCTTAGAGTTTTTGATGCCGATGATTTTGTAAAAGCTCTGTTTGATGAAGAATAACCAGATGATAAGTTTATGGTAGTGTTCGATGATTGAGTTTAAATCAGTAAGTAAAGTGTACCAGCAGGGACAGATAGCCCTACAGAATATAAATTTTAAGATATCATCAGGAGAGTTTGTATATCTGACTGGGCATTCCGGAGCTGGTAAAACTTCATTAATGCAACTTATAGCGGTTATCGAGCGTGCCAGCATAGGGCAGGTATTATTTAATGGTAAAGATATAACAGATATATCTTTGAAGGAGATACCTTATCTCAGGCGAAGAATAGGTATGATTTTTCAGGATCATCATCTGATGTTAAACAGGACTGTGGCTGAAAATGTGGCCTTACCTCTTCTTATTCGTGATTTTGATGAGGATGAGGCCTATGAACTTGTTAAGCAGACACTGGAAAAGGTCGGTCTTCAAAACAAGGAAGAATTCTACCCTTTATCTCTCAGTACCGGAGAGCAGCAGAGAGTTGGAATTGCCCGAGCTGTAGTTGCCCGCCCTGATGTCATTCTTGCTGATGAACCTACCGGAAATCTCGATAAGGGACTTTCTCAGGATATTCTGGCTCTCTTTGAGCTTTTAAACAGAGACGGAACCACGGTAGTTATGGCAAGTCACGACACTGATCTTCTGTCTACCAGTCCTCATCGCACACTGGTGCTGAATCACGGGCATCTTGTATATGATGGTGAATTCAATAATATTCAGTAAAGTCGAAAGAGGAAATACGTAATATGGGAAGCCTGGTCAGTCTGATAAGACGAAACATTAAAGATATTCATTACGTTTATAATACTCTTGTCAGTGTTAATTTCATGGGAACACTGCTGGCCATTGCTGTGATTGCACTTACTCTGACAATACCATCAATATTCTACGTTTTCTTACAGAATTTCAAAGAATCAACATCTGATCTGACCATAGGCAGAAATATTACGGTTTATCTGAAAAGTGACGTAGACTCAGCCGTTGCTTTTCAGATTAAAGATGATCTTGAATCTGATGTCAGAATCAAATCAGCTGAGCTGATTACTAAGGATGAAGGGTTAAAGTCTTTTGCCGCATCGCTTGGAATCAACGAAAATGATGTTCTAAGCAATTCAGAAAATCCTTTACCTCATGCTGTTGTTATTCTTCCTTCTGAAGATGTTGAAAGCAGTACGGAAAATCTTGAACTTCTTGTTAAGGAAATAAAGAACAACAGATATGTTGATCTGGTTAGAGTAGACAGAGACTGGTTTAAGAAAATCAATTCTGTCACTGATGCAATGCGTTACATTACTGTTGTGATTGCATCAATACTGTTGTTTTCTCTGATACTTACATTGGTAAACACGGTTTCCAACAGAGTGCTGCTTCATCGCAATGAAATTGAAGTGATGAAGCTGGTAGGTGCAACTGACGGCTATATTATTGGTCCATATGTATATTTGGGGATGTGGCTTGGCGTGCTCGGATGTTTTGTGTCTTGGTGGCTGGGAACCATTGTTATTTTCACCACTGAAAGATATTTAAACCATATAGCTGAAGTGTACGGGGCTCATATAATATTTCGCGGAATGAATTTTCACGAATTGATGATAATGTTCGCAGTGAGTACTGTTATGTGTATGATCGTATCGTTTATAAGTGCAAAGAGCAGTATCAATGGTATACGACCTCAGTAATGACTGGAGTGCCCCCCATAAGTTGAACAAATAAAACTTATGCTTATTCTAAGGCTGAATTTCTTACTTCACAAGGAGTTCGGCCTTTTAATTTTTTCTGTATTCTATCATTGTTGTAATAATGGATATATTTCTCCATCGCATCTTTAAGTTCGTCTAGAGTGTTAAACTCATATTCATGTCCATAAAACATCTCGTTTTTCATCTTTCCAAAGAAATTTTCCATAATGCTATTGTCATAGCAGTTACCCTTGCGAGACATCGACTGAATGATACCTCTTTCTCTGAGCATGGAATGATACTCGAACATTTGGTACTGCCATCCTT
>NZ_JNKD01000071.1:0-11490 GCF_000701925.1 Ruminobacter sp. RM87
CATGTATTAAGCCTGCCGCCAGCGTTCAATCTGAGCCATGATCAAACTCTTCACTTTAAATTAGTTGAAGTTTTTTCGGCTCTCTTTGAATGACTGTCTTTCTAATTGCTCTTAGATTTGACACTCAGCTTCTTCAAGAACCATTTTTTAATTTCAGCTCATGAATTCAGCGAGTGCCCACACAGATTGTCTAGATTCGTTTTTAAAGAACTTTTTGTTTTTCGCTGTGCTCAGCGAACGATGTGTATTTTAGGTTTTTTATTTTTTTCGTCAACTGTTTTTTTTAATTTTTTTCAAATTTTTTCGTTTTTGGGCAAAAAATCGCTAATGAACACCTATCCATACATCTATATGGAATTTTTATTAAAATTTTGCTCCTGTGATATTCTTTTTGCGTTTTTTGAGGTTTTACGTGATTTTTTAATCAATTATTCCTGATATTCCATTTATTTTTCTTTAACCGCGTCCATATCGAAAAAAACAACCCCCGCATCTGCGGCGATTGTTTAGGCATTTTATCAGCACTTCACGAAAAGTCCGGTTTATTCATCAGAGGCTTTCTTTGCTTTTCTTCTGATGACCATATCTCCATGACCATTGATATCTTCCATGTCTTTGGCCAATTCCATTAAATCCTTGTATACTTTGGTGGCTTTCTTTTCATCTTCCGGTGATATTGCATATCCGGTTCGGACAAGATAATTGCGTTTGATACCTGCATTTTTGCCACATTCTATATCAGTAAGCCTGTCACCGACCATTACAGAACGCTTCAAATCAATATTTAACTGTTTTGCAGCATCGAATATAAGTCCAGCCTTAGGCTTTCTACACTCGCAATCCACTTTGTATTTACCTATTCCCTTTTCAGGATGATGAGGACAGTAATAAATTCCGTCAAGTGTTACTCCACGATCTATGAGACACCAGTCCATCCACTCGGTGAGCTTTAAAAAATCTTCTTCAGTATAGTATCCTCTGGCAATTCCTGACTGGTTGGTTACCACAACCAGAGCATATCCCTTGTTCTGCAGAATTTTTAATGCTTCTATAGCATTTTCAACAAACTCGAACTCATCAATGGTGTACACGTAATCTTTTTCAACATTGATTACACCATCGCGGTCCAGAAAAATCGCAGCTTTGCCCATTGTCTATCCTTAAGAGCTTTCGCACTATGTTAAAATTAAATCATTAAACTTCATACCACGCATTATATCAAAATGTAACACCTGTTTTCCTCATAACATTTCAGGTAAGCCGGAATAAAAGCATATGCAGACTAGAAAAGTGCTTATTATAAATACCGATGATACGGTAACTCAGAAAAACAGATATTCCATCCTGTCAGAAATTAACAAATCTCTGGGTTTTCATCCTCCTGTATTTTCTAACGATAAATATCCTGTTTCATCAGACTCAGAACACTCATCATCAGTTCATACAGACAAATCTCCTGGAGATGGAGCCTCACGATCCCCCATCCAAACCATTAATCTCAATAATCTTGCACATTATCTGGGATGTACAAGAGATTCTGCCGTGCTTGTTCAGAATCTTTTCAATGTCGATCAGATTTATTCTCTGTTCGGTTCTTTAAGCACCTCAGGCCTATTGATAATCATCACCAGCCTTCCCAGATGTTTTAATGATTTCTTCAACAGTTGTACACAGAAAAATATTTTTGAAATATTCACAGCTAAGGAAGTTCTTACACACCCTCAATACATTTCAGATTTCATCACTTCCGTAGACGCCGGTAATTACTGTCTGAATTTTCATAATTCAGCGATTTCTGACATTCTCGATACCCAGCAATCATCATATATCGATATTGTTACCAGATATCTTCATGAGAAAAAGAATTTCGTCGTACATCTTGATGGACCAAGAGGAACAGGCAAAACCACGGCCACTGTAAAACTTGTTGATACTCTTGTGCATAGTATGTTTAAATGCGGGGTATTAAATGCAGGGGCCAAAGATATAATCCCTAGGTACACAGCGATTTCAGATATTTCACTCATTACAACCGAAAACATGTGTGAATATGTGGATAAAATTGATTTACTTATTATTGAAGAAGCCGCGGCACTTCCAATATCCCACCTGTTTGAAATCTTAAAAATGTTTCCGCGGACAGTTTTAGTCACAACACTGTCAGGCTACGAAGGATCTGCAATGGGGCTTCGCCACCAACTTTATCAGAGCTTCTCCATAACCAGAATCGCGTTGCACAATCATTATCGAAACAACTACGACCATGCAGCAAAATGTCTGGATACACTTTTCTTCAATTCACCAGTTAATAACATAGTTATCAATAGGTTTAATCACAACAGATTATCTGAAAATCCATCAGAAAAAAGCAAATGCATATATATCTCTACCAGAAACAATTCTGACAGTATATCAGTCTGTACTACCGGTATAGAGCTTATGAAAAACAATACAGGGAAATTTATCCTGTACCTCATTAATAGTCTCTTAAAATCCAACCATTATGAACAGACTCCCCAGGACCTTATACGCTGGATAACTCAGGAATATACATGTCTGACATTTATACTGGTAAAAGCTGCAAATATAGACAGCCGGATCCTGAAGTCCCTTCATCCCTTCTATATTAATAGTAGAGACCTGCAGATGATGACAGCAGACCACAGTGTTAACGCCTTTTTCTCATCCCCTGTCCAATCTTCAGAAAACACCAATACAGTATCAAATTTGCAAAAAAGTTCAGAAGACTATGTAATGTCAGGAGTCACTATTTCCACATGTGAAGGAATGATAGAACCTGAACTTGCAAAAGCAATAATGAATGGTACAAGACAGCCGAAAAACAATCTGTGTCCGCAGACACTTATAACACAGGCCGGTTTTGCCGAAGCAGGAAACTACAGATATCTGAGGATTGAACGAATAGCCGTACTTCCAGAACTCCGCAGAACATCATTGGCCACATCCATGATAAAGGCAGTGGAAGGAATGGCTGCGATGTATCAGTTCAACTTTCTTGGGGTTTCTTTTGCTCTCAGTCTGGGAACAGCAAGATTCTGGCTAAGCAATGACTTCAAACCGGTAAATATCAGTTTTACCCCTGATAATGCCAGCGGTAAACGTTCACTGCTGATGATGAAAGACATTACGGCAAATTCTGAATGTAAGCAACATAATTCCAAAACACTTGTTGTAAATAGAACCTCTGACACATTCAATACCGAGAATGCTTTCAGACTTTTTAAACTGAAACTTCCCCATCTTATTATCCCGTTCAGTCTCGACAAGGAATCAGAAATCCTTTCACAGCTGAATATTTCAGGAATATCTGAACTTTTTCATAAAAAAGAAAATCTCAATAATATAGATGAAAAGTTGTATAAAATAGAATCTGAAACACTTTATGATAAAATATCAGATAGCACTATTACTGATGATCAGATGTATCTGCTAAACGATTTTTTTAATACACACTTTAAAAACACTATTGATAGTATAGTGAATGGTCACCACAGTCTTATTCACAGCATCTACGAAATAAAGATTCTGTTTGATAAACAATATTGTTCTGACCGGCTGTCCAGTGATGAAAAAAAAGCATTAATACTTTTTTTAAATAAAGGTCTTATACCAAAAAACGAACTTCAGTCTCTATTGAAGACAGATGGTGTAAAACAGATTCTCAGACAGCTTCGCAACATTATCAGCAAAATTCAGGGATAAATAACAATGACAGAATCAGTTAATATTTTGGTAGTTGATGATCACGCAGATATCAGAGAACTAATCAAACGATTTCTCGATCAGCACTGCTTTAACACCTTTACAGCCTGTGACGGTGATGAAATGCGAGCTATTCTTAAGAATAATCACATTGATCTGATCGTTTTGGATCTGATGTTGCCAAAAGAAGACGGATTATCAATCTGTCGCAAACTGAGAGAGAATGGTAACAACGTACCTATTATCATGCTTACGGCAATGATAGGTGAAACAGACAAAATCATCGGTCTGGAATTGGGAGCTGATGATTATCTTACCAAGCCTTTCAATCCTAGAGAGCTCCTTGCCAGAATCAAAGCTGTTCTGCGTCGCAGCGACAATATTCAAAAAACCGAAACCCAAAAAACTCTTAAACATTACTTCTTTGATCAATGGACACTTGATGTTCTAAAACGCGAACTTATAGATCCGAACAAAACTATAATTTCCCTGTCCACTGCTGAATACGAACTTCTTATTACTTTCCTGCAACATCCTCATGAAACTCTGTCAAGAGACCAGCTTCTTGATCAGGCCAGAGGCAGAGAAGCCCAGGTTTTTGATCGTTCCATAGATACTCTTATCAGCAGACTTCGCAAAAAACTGAAAACCGAAAATGATAACTGCAATGAAATAATCAAAACAGTATGGGGTGGCGGATATTGCTTCATAGCAGAGGTAACCAATGATCAGGATCAGTAAAATCATTCCGCAGACGCTAACCTGGAGACTTATTCTTACCTCAGTTAGCGTACTGATGGCTGTTCAGCTTATAATTATCGTTGTCTTTGTATTGGACATGCGACAGAATTTTGCCGAAAATGCCCACCGAATGACTTTACTAAGATTAATCAGTTCCGTAAGAGTACTGGATCATAACGATCCTAAAATTTACCATGAATTCATCAAAACGAGACTTACTCACGGACTGTTTGCCAATATTTCCACTAATCCCGTGATTCCTGAAAATAGAAATGAGGATTACGAAAACAAGATAAAGAAGGAACTTGACGATTCAGACCGCGAAATCTACATTCAAACCTTCACAAAATTTGATGTAAATACTGAAAACCTCAACATTCCAGAAGAAGGCAGTTTAAAAAATTTCCGTTATGTAGCAAGTAACAGGAAAAATACAGTGTCTTCTACTGATCCTGCCAATAATCAGACTGATACACAGGTCAAAGAACTGACCGATACATTACATCCTACTCAAATGGAAAATATGAATAATGTAATTTCAGGTACAGATAATGACAAGTCAAAGTCTCATCAGATGAATGGATGGCGCGATATTTCACAAATGCCTGTCGGAATGGGACCTCACGGTTTTCCGCCTCCTCCGCCGCCACCGGGGGCAATGAGAGGAATGTTTGGTTTTCCACCGCCTCCACCACATCATGGAAGAATGCATCACCATCATAACAGACATTTTATGCCGGGAACGTTTCAGGTAGTACCGCATAAACATGATATGGAATCCAAAATATCCACTATAGAAAATAATAACCCGTTTGATAATAAAGTTTTGCCTAAAGATGCGCCCTTAGATACTCAGGTTTCTCTCTATGGCTCAATAAAACTTAAATCAGGTTACTATTTTACTTTTGCCTGTTATGAAAATAACACCCTTATTCCTCACCTGTCATCACTTACGGTACTGGCAATCTCTTTTGCCACAATAATCGGCACTCTGCTTTTCTTTCTGCTGTTCACTGAACTGACGCGACCGCTGAAATTACTCATGCGACAGGCTGAAAAATTAAGCTCAGACTACAAAACTCCACCTTTGGAAACCAAGGGACCGAAGGAAATTCAGGATCTGCAGCGTTCATTTAACAGAATGCAGGAACATCTGGCAAGCTTTATTGATGATCGCACACGTATTCTTGCATCAATATCTCACGACCTTAAAACACCTCTGACAAGTCTCAGGTTGAGAACGGAATTTCTGGAAGAAAATGAAGACACGGTAAAGCTTAGGGAAACAATAGACACAATGACTGAAATGGTAAAGGCAACATTGCTGTTTGCCAGAGGTGATGAAAACACGGATGAATCACGAGAAATTCATCTCCCAAGCCTGCTTGAAAGCATCTGCAACAACTATACTGATGCAGGCAGGGATATATCATATGAAGAAAGCGGAAAATTCAAAAGGGTTAACAACTTTTTCTGCAGTTCAATGGATATCCACAGAATACTTCAGAATCTTATTGATAATGCATTCCAATACGGAACAAAAGTTAGAGTAAGACTTGAGGAAACTAACGAACAGATCAGCATTTCTGTGTGCGATAATGGTCCCGGAATCCCTGAAGAAAAGCTGGATGAGGTATTTGCACCTTTTATGAGACTGGACGAAGCTAGAAATACACAGGAAGGACATGTGGGACTTGGACTGTCCATTGTCAGAAACATAATCCTTAAACAGGGCGGTAAGATTCATTTACAGAATGCCCACCCTCACGGACTGGAAGCTGTCATCACGTACACTATCCACAACAGCTGATTTAACCGGAGCAACAACCCCGCATCCTTGCTGCAGCGGCGTGAGAATATGGCGAAACAATCAATTAATTTTTATAAACAAGAAAACAATATGAAACTGATAATACTCTTAGCCATTTTGGAATCTCTTTTTTTCACAGTTTTGGGATTTATATCCTTACCTGTTCCGTACAGAGATTTTCTTCCATCCATGTATACTGGTTTTGCAGGATTTACAAACACATTCCTAATATGTTTTGTAATCAATATACTGCTGGTATATCCGTTTTATAAATTCAAAAAAGTAAAGACATCCTTCGCATCAGCCTTGATTGTACTTCTTGTTCTCTCTATTCTAGCCGTAACGGATTTCAAGGTTTATGCCATCTACAGATTCCATCTTAATAAAGCCATGCTTGATCTGTTTATCAATGGCGGCGGAGACGTTATAGCCTTTTCAGATACCATGTGGTTATCAATCATCGGATACTGTCTTGGACTGCTTCTGTGTTCTCTTACTATTATTATCACTGCATATAAATTTCATGACAGAATAATCACAGGACGAAAAACAGCCATAATATCAACGATTATTGTTCTGTTTATCTTATGTAACCTGGTACATGCGTACAGTAAAGCCAGAGGCATCCCTTCCGTTTATCGTAATTCTGAAGTAATTACACTGTACTATCCGCTAACTGCAAACAAACTACTGGGCGGAACAAATACCTATATTCCCGACGAAACAGGCAATGCCATCAGCTATCCTTTGCACCCTCTGACATATGCTGCTGACAAAAACGATAGTAAAAAACTCAATATCTACATGATTTTCGTAGACAGCTTAAGAGCTGACATGCTCAATAGTGACAACATGCCGTATTTAACTGAAATTGCCGAAAACAATCTTAAATTTACACATCATTTATCAGGTGGCAATGCTACACGAAATGGGGTTTTCACATTATTTTACGGACTTCCGGGAAGCTATTGGAACAGAATTCTAAATTCAAACGTTCAGTCCTCATTAATCACTGGGTTGCAGGAACAGGGCTACAAAATAAATGCTTTCGCAGGAGCTCAATTGTACAAACCTGAATTCAACAAAACCGTATTTTCAAAGGTTAAAGACCTGCGTATTGAGTCTCATGGAAACAATGTGAGTGAAAAAGACCTTAATGCCATCAGTGACTTTAAAAAGTTTGTCACTGACAATCAAGGTTCCCCAAAATTCGCCTTTGTTTTTCTTGATAAACTGCATTCAATGGAATTGACCCCGGAGGAACAGAAGAACAAAAAATTCCCTACCCCATGGAACAGCCCCGACTATCTTGCCATAGATAAGAATTTTGACAGAAACATAATATTCAATCTGTATAAAAATGTAGTCTTTGAAATGGATAAACAGATTAAAGATATCACCGATTTCCTCAAGGAACAGGGAGAATGGGATAACAGCGTAATTATTATTTCCTCAGATCACGGAAACGAATTTGATGATAACGGACACGGATATTACGGTCATAATTCCAATTTTACCGATGCTCAGATTCATATTCCTTTAGTAGTTCACTGGCCAGAAAAAGAACCTCGCGAGTACAATTACACCACAACATCATATGACATAACCGCCACCTTAATGCCTGATGTACTGGGTGTTACTAATGATACGGCCGACTATACAATAGGCAAGTCTCTGTTTGACGGCAGTGAAAGAGACATTATCATCAGTTCAAGCTATCTTGAGGATGCAATAATTAAAAAGGACCACATCATTATCAGCAGTTCAATCAACGGACTAAGCATCAAGACCAAGAACTTCAGTGATTCTGAAAATTCTTTGAGCGCCGAAGACAAAAAAGATATTGAGAGGAAACTTGAAATAGACCGCACATACGTGCACCATGATTAACTGATAAATAAAGCTGATACATACAGGTATCAGCTTTAAGTTCTATAACTATACAAACTGAAGAATACTATTCTTCATCCTCAAACTGAGTTCCCCATCCGTCATAAGCAACATTAAATTCATTACAGATTGAAACCAGTTTGGTAATTTCATCATATATGGCCTGAGCATCCAGCTTTGGATGAGTAATGATAATGGATACACTGAAAAATGTTTCCTTATATTCTTCATCGAAGCATTCATCAGGATCCTCAATATAAATCTCATCACCGAGAACATTGTTCACTTCCACAACAAATTTTTCAAGATTTGCAAAGTTAAGTGAACTAAAGTAATGGATAATATCATATTCCTCATCTTCCGGATTGCCGTCAGCCAGGATCTCTCCTACAATTTGATCAGTCATATGATAGAAATTGTCCAAATCATTGAACTTTGCATAATCCTTAATTGCGGATAATGGACCGCGATCTTCATAATCTAAAGACATAAATAATTCCTGTCAAAAAAGTAGTAACCGACATCTGACTCTATGAAGATTTGTATAATCAGATGCAATAATAAACCATGGTAAAGTATCGTTCCGTACTCTTAACCAAACAAATTAAAATATCTATCTGCAGTCAATTACAGACACAAAAACAACAGTTTTACTGCAAACGGATATTCTTTTGTCAAATACATATACGATAAATCTTTGTCACCGAAAAAAGATTATAATTTCAGTGACATTAATAAATCAATTACGTTATCAGACACATTACGTCCTGTAACAGTTAAAATTTTATAAATCGCAGTTTCTCAACTGCTTCGCATAGCTTCCTGCCGTCTTTTCAACTCTTCTGGCCAACTGCTGAAGGCTCTTGTTTTTAGCATGTGTCTTCTTTTTATAACCGCCCCATCCCTCGTGGTAATTCAGATACTGATTATAAACATCATTGATCTTGACATTATTTACCTTGTTTGTTTTGAGAATATACCAGCTGATAAAATCAAGAGAATCTGCAAAATCGTCACGGGATGAAAAAAAACCACCAGCTTCACTGACATAATCGTCCCATACAGGATCCTGGGCCTGAGCGTAACCATAAGCGGAGCTGCCTCTTCCGTAAGGGATGAACAGGAACCAGCGCATAGGAGGTCTGGCATCATCAACATAACCGGATTCATGGTACATAAATGCCATGGCTATATTGATAGGAACCCCGCGACGCTTATATACATCCTGTGCATCATCATACCAGTTATCCTTTTCCTTAAAAATTTCACATAAATCATTGGGCTTTTTTGGGGGAGTTGTACTACAGGCACATACAGTTACGGAAATTAAAAGTAAAGCAAATAATCTTCTAATCATGCCACACCCAAAAAGAAAACACCTGTGAACGATATATTCTATGTATACTTTTCAGAATAAAAAAGCAATCATGAACGTCAAATACGTTTTTCGCATATTGAACTAAATCAAAAAACATACTTTAACTTAATGGACAAATAACACGAAAAAATCCCTGTACACAGCAGTATACAGGGATTAGCGGACTGTTCTATACTCACACATTCCTTATGACGAAGCAAAAGCACTAAATAGCTTCATCGTTTTCTTCGCCTGTACGGATTCTTACTACTCTATCAACAGAAGTAACAAAAATCTTGCCATCACCAATCTTGCCTGTATGAGCCCCCTGAGTAATCGCTTCAATACAACTGTCAACATCTTCATCCTTAACTACAATTTCAAGTTTGCACTTAGGCAGAAAATCAACAACATATTCAGCTCCACGGTACAATTCAGTATGACCTTTCTGACGACCGAACCCTTTAACTTCAGTGACAGTCATACCGGAAATACCTTTAGAACTCAAAGATTCTCTTACATCATCCAACTTAAAAGGCTTAATAATGGCAGTAATTTTTTTCATATATAATCCTTAGAGAATACAACCTATGTTACTGATTATACTTTGATGCATAAAAAAAATAAATAATGAACTTATTCATAAACAGAAATCAGGTGAATTAAATACGTTAATAACAATTATTGGTAATCAGATGTAAAACATGGATAAGGAAAGAAACAAAAAAGCTCCGTAAAAACGGAGCTTTTAAATTATCTAGAAAAAACTATCAGTGAAGTTCAGATTATTCGATAACCTTAGCAACAACACCAGCGCCTACAGTACGGCCACCTTCACGAATTGCGAAGCGTAAACCCTGTTCCATAGCGATTGGGTGAATTAAGGTAACGATCATCTTAACGTTATCACCAGGCATAACCATTTCTGCACCACCTTCTAATTCAATAGTACCGGTGATATCGGTAGTTCTGAAATAGAACTGTGGACGGTAACCCTTAACGAATGGAGTGTGACGACCACCTTCATCCTTGGTTAATACGTATACTTCTGATTCAAACTTGGTGTGTGGAGTGATTGAACCTGGCTTTGCAACTACCTGACCACGTTCAACTTCTTCTCTCTTGGTACCACGTAATAAGATACCTACGTTATCACCAGCACGACCTTCGTCGAGTAACTTACGGAACATTTCTACACCGGTACAGGTGGTCTTTGCAGTATCACGGATACCAACGATTTCAATTTCGTCGCCTACGTGAATGATACCACGTTCAACACGGCCGGTTACTACGGTACCACGACCTGAAATTGAGAATACGTCTTCGATTGGTAATAAGAATGGGTGATCGATATCACGTACTGGGTCAGGAATGTAGGTATCGAGAGTCTTAGCTAATTCGATAACCTTTTCTTCCCACTTAGCTTCACCGTTTAATGCACCTAATGCAGAACCACGGATGATTGGGGTGTCATCACCTGGGAAGTCGTATTCAGATAATAAATCACGTACTTCCATTTCAACTAAGTCTAATAATTCTTCATCGTCTACCATATCGCACTTGTTTAAGAATACTACGATATATGGTACACCTACCTGACGTGCTAACAGAATGTGTTCACGAGTCTGTGGCATAGGACCATCAGTTGCAGCTACTACGAGAATAGCACCATCCATCTGTGCAGCACCGGTGATCATGTTCTTTACATAGTCAGCGTGACCTGGGCAGTCTACGTGTGCATAGTGACGGTTTTCAGTTGAGTATTCAACGTGTGAAGTGTTAATGGTGATACCACGGCTCTTTTCTTCTGGAGCGTTATCGATCTGGTCGAATGCTCTTGCTTCACCACCGTAGGTCTTTGCTAATACAGTAGTGATAGCTGCAGTTAAAGTAGTCTTACCATGGTCTACGTGACCGATTGTACCTACGTTCACGTTAGTCTTTGTACGTTCAAACTTTTCCTTTGACA
>NZ_JNKD01000072.1:0-11378 GCF_000701925.1 Ruminobacter sp. RM87
GTTACCTTGATATTATCGATACCATCCCTGATCTGAAGAGACAGAACATGGAGCTTACCATCAAGGCCAACAAGAGTCAGGCTGACTTCATTGCGTGGCTCCCCGTTTTCAGACAGATGATTCAGGAACTCAAGCTTAAGGTTTTTGATGACTACGTTGATAATGTAATGCTTAACCTTCTGACCTACCAGTCCCTGGTTGAAAAGAAGGTGCTTGAAGCCCTCGGTTCCAACAACTATGACGAAATCGTCAAGGACCGCAAGTCGGTGGGCGTGTTCATTGTTGAATATGAGGAATGGGCTGACAATCTTTATTCCGAAATGCCTGAAGCACAGAATGAGATAGGCGCGCTTATTGCCAACTTCAAATATTCATGTTCAGATGACAACGGCGTGGTAGGTCAGCATGAAAATCTGGTAAAGACCACTGACGATCTTGTCGACAGCATGAACAAGGCCAAGGAAAAGATTAATGAAATCAAGACTGAAATAACCAACATTCAGCAGCTTGTGGACAATGAGCTGAGCAAATCAAAGGAGCTTGCTTCCGACAAGTACATCAAGTCAAAGGTTATCAGTATCATATCCTTCATCGTCGCCATTGCCATTACCTTCGTGGTACTGTTCTTCCTGAGCCGCAGTATCAAGAAGCCTATGGAAATCATCGTAAAGCGTCTTGAGGAAATCGCCGGCGGTAATCTGAACAGACAGGTTTATACCAGAGACGTCAACGAATTCGGGGTAATCATCAAGAACCTCAACAGGGTAACCACGGAAACCAGTGAGGTAATGCTTCAGATGGCTGATTCCGCCAAGAAGCTGAAGATGGCCTCTACCGATAATCTGGTGGCTGCCGATATTTCCAAGAACGCCATCAGCGAACAGCGTAATGAAACCCTCAATCTGGCTTCCGCAATGAATGAGATGCTTACCAACATCAATGAAATCGCCAAGGCCGTTAACAGCACCATGACTGAAATTCACGGGGTGGAAAATGAGGCTGTCAAGTCTCAGAACATCATGAATGACACCATGGAGAAGACTCTGGTTCTGTCAGACAAGATTAAGGAAAACACCATAGTAATCAAGAACGTAAGCAATCTGAGTTCCGACATAGCCAAGATTATCGACATCATCAAGGGCGTTGCGGATCAGACCAATCTGCTGGCTCTGAATGCCGCCATCGAAGCCGCACGTGCCGGCGAGTACGGCAGAGGCTTTGCGGTGGTAGCCGACGAAGTAAGAAGTCTGGCCAATACCACGGCAAACTCAGCCAATGACATCCGCAAGATGATTGAAGACCTGCAGGCCTCCGTAATTGAAGCGGTAAACAGCTCTGAAATCTGTCTCAACGAAATGCAGCTTACCAAGGACAAGTCCGCACAGGCAAGCAACGCCATCGACGACATCAAGACCGCCGTGGTGCACATCAACGAAATGGCTTCCATCATTGTGGAATCTGTAAACAGACAGATGAAGACTTCTGAAGGCATTTCCTCAAATATCGAAAGAATCAGCGATCTGTCCAACGACAACCAGATTCAGATTGAAGCTCTGGCCATTACCAGTCAGACACTGGATACCCTTGCCGCCAGCACCGAAAGCAGTATCAATAAATTTGTGCTGCCTGAGACAAGTGCGGAGACTGAAGCCGGTGCAAAGGCTAAAAAACTGCTCTCCGGTTCCGCCAGAGGCGGTATTGTCAGACCGGTACAGAAAACCGCAGAAAAGGAAGACAGACCGGGATTTTTTGCAAGACTTTTCGGGCATGCAAAGTCAAAGGCGGTAAACGGAAAGATTCCCGAGAATAAAACTAAGACGGAAAAGAAGGGGGTTTTCAGAAAAAAGACTCAGCCGCCTAAAAAGTAAACCTTATACGGTTTAAAGCGGAAAGGGGATGCACTGCATCCCCTTTCCTGTTTTTCGGCATCCCGGAGATGAATGCGGTCAGGGACCAGAAATGCCGCGTTTTCCGGAATGATGGGCGAAAGATGTTTCGCCCATAACATCATTTTATGAAAACCTTTGCAGAATTTTACGGATCTGTTATCCGGATCACTCAATATTTTGATTTATTTAGATCTCTTTATTTTTTTTATAAGTGGTTATTTATTAAAATTTCAGACACTGGTGATGGATTTGTCGCTGCAGCAGGAGGCTCGGCCCTATATATCGAATCCGCCAGGATAATAACGAAGATAATAATTAGAATGCATATAAGAAAAACACTATTAAAGATTTCCGCCGTGATGCTTTTATGGAATCTGGCATCAGTGGCATACGGGGCAAATTACGAGGTACAGACGGATTTACTCGGACGTAAACAGATTTTTTCCGAAGGTAAGCTTATTGTTACCATGAAGAAGAATGATGCGGGTAATGAGCTGTTTTTTAATGCTGACAGGGAACAGATCGGTTCTGCGGTAAAGAATGAAGCGGGAAGAACAGATTATTTCAATGCCGAAGGAAAACCTGTCGGTTACGCCATGAGTTCGGCTGACGGCACTGTCAGCTATTTTGAGCGTGACGGCAGATACATCGGCAACAGCAGCGACACCGGACTGAATAACGGTCTGATGTTCTATGACGTGGTGATCAGAGAATCCAACGGCATCGGTGACGGCAGGGGTGATTTCAGAAATTACGGAAATCGCGAGGTTTCCCGTTTTGTAAAGACCTACAGTCTCTGATGGCAGGTAGCGGAACAGCCCTTAAGGCGCATAGGGCCGGTAGTCCGTCAGGATAATTTCAGGAATACGCGGAAGCCGTCATTTTTCAGAGTGACGGCTTTTTTCGTTTTTCGTCGTCATCCGTATGCCTGTACCGTCTCCGGAGGCTTCAGAACTGCTCATAAAATGTGTTATTGCGGTGAGAAATAATACACAATCATCATAATGAACATAAAGTATGAGGTTTTAGCTGTATCATGTGTTTTTTTTTGTATAATTAGTGCATCTGTAAATAATGCTTTATAAAAGATATAAGAAAATAGAAGATAAAGAATTTTAGTTGAGGATATTGGCAGTGAATAAGTTATGTCTTGCTGTTGGTCTCTCAGTCTGTCTGGGACTAAGTGCGTGCGGTGATGATCCGAACGAATTGTTTATGAAGTGCAAGGTCGCGGAGACCAGTGGAGAAGTTCCTCAGGAAAAGTTAATAGAAATGTACAGGGAAGCTGTGGATGCGGGATCGGTTGATGCCGCTCTGTACATGGCTTATTACGAGCTGGGAAACAACAATATCGTCAGCGCCAGAAACTACGCTGAAAAGTTCAGAACCAGCAAGCCGAATGATTTTGACATCATCAACGGCATATTCCTTATAAATGATACCAAAAATCAGGAAAACATGGATCGCGGTGCGGAGCTTTTAAAGGAAGCCACCGCAAAGAACAAAACCAATTCCAATGCCTACTATCCTCTCGGAGAATACTACTTTAAGAAAAAGGATTACGAGAAAGCTGTTCAGAACTATGAAATGGCCGTGCAGAACAGGGATTTCAGGGCCCGTATTCCACTTGCCAGAATCTATCTTGATAATCTGGTTCATCGTGATGAGCTGGAATCGGTTTTCCGTCTGGTTTATCAGGAACAGCATGACAGTCCTTCCCGCGAGTCAGACATGCTTCTGGCAAAATGTTACATGGAAGGCCTCGGTACAGTGACTGACCTTGACAAGGCCGGGAAGCTGATAAAGAAGTATTCTTCAAGAACCAATGATCTTGAAGCTCAGTTTCTTGAGCTGAAGGTTATGGTGATGAACAAGAATCCTGAGGTTTCTGCAAAGGGTATTGCAGGAATGAAGGAATTCGTCAGAAAGACCAATTATCCTGATGCCGCATATGAACTGTATGAAATCTATTTTAACGGTCTCTACGGTCAGAACAGGGATGTTAAGGAAGCGGTACACTACGTCCGCATGGCTCAGAGTGCCGGTTCCAACAGGGCTCTGGTCGCCCTGTCAAGAATCTATCTTGAAGGCATCGGAGTTAACAAGGATGAAAATGAGGCTTTCAGTTTCGCCAGAAGAGCCATAGAGGTTTCTCCTAACGATGTTGAAGCCGCCTATCTTATCGGTGTCATGTATGCTGACGGCGTAGGTACCAAGAAAGACAGCGAAAAAGGCTATGAGTACATCAATCAGGCCGCAGAGGCAGGAAACAAGGATGCCCTTTTCAGAAAGGCCATGATGATTCAGGACGGCAGAGGTGCAAGTCTCAACGGCAATGAAGCCCTGGTGATTTTTGAGAATCTGGCCAAGTCGGATTATGCTCCTGCAGCTTTTCAGTACGGTGAACTTCTTTTCTACGGAATGGGCGTGGAGAGAAATGTCAACGAATCCATTCTGTATCTCAAGAAGGCCGTAAACGGTGGGATGGCCGAAGCCCTGTTCCCTCTGGCCAGTGCCTATGACGAGGTCGGTGATGCTGAGTCGGCTCTCGCATGGTACAGAATGGTTGCTTCATCTGAAGATATCAATGCCGCTGAAGCAGCTGCCCGTGCCGCTGACATTTATTTTGAACTGCATAATTATCCTGAGGCTGAGAAGTTCTTCAAAATGGCAGCAGACCTTGGGCATACTGTGGGAGCCGAGAATCTCGGTCGCATGTATTACATTCAGGGTAAATACGATGAAGCCAGGGAAACCTTCATGAAGATAGCCAAGCAGAGCAGCTATGCCCAGACATTCCTGGGAATCATGTATGAGCGTGGTCAGGGGGTTCAGAAGAATGACGTTTATGCGTCAGAATGGTACGAAAAGGCCATTGCCAGAGGCAGTATCGACGCCAGATATCTTGAGGCTGCCCTTATTTTCAGCAGTAAGACACTTCCTGATGAAATGAGAAGTGAAATAGAGCCTCTGCTGACAAAGAGCGCCTGTCAGGGACACGCTGAATCCATAATGTTTCTTGGATTGAAATATTATGCTTCAGTGGGTGATTCAGATGAGGGGTTCGCCTGGCTGATGTACGGTGCCCGTGATCATGGTATAAATGAAGCATCTCTCGCCCTGTCAAAGGTTAAGACATCCAGAGATTATCTGGAATCAAAATACTCTTCAGTGAAAAACATGTGTTCTCAGACACCTCGAACCGGTAATTAGGGTATTTCTGTAAAGTCAGGCCGGTTTCAGCTGAGGATGTGCCGCATCGGTGCGTCATGAAGCTGAAACCGGCTTTTTTCTGTGTGTTCGGTTCAGAATGGAATTTTTCGGATAAAGTGCGGAAACATCCCAGTTTTCCCGGAATTCTCATTCTTTAAGTCACAGTATCCGACAATAAATGTACACTATACGGCAGAATATACGTATAGTTCGTTTATTGCCAAAAAAATGACAGTGTGATAGAGTTCGACTTATTCGGCAGAACCTGATGCATATCTGCCTGTCTAAGCTTAATATTGCCTGTCCGTAATACATAAATGAATATGAAAAACGCTCGGATGGGAGCTTAACTGATTACTATTAGGGGAATTATATGAACAGAATTGCTTCTCTGCTTATGCTCGGAGTTTTTACGGCCGTGACCGCAAGCGGCTGTACTGCGCTTCTTGCCGGCAGTGCCATAGGGGCCGGTGCCGTGGTGGCAGCGGACAGCAGAACCGTGGGAACCATGGTTGACGATGAAGCCATAGAGCACAAGAGTAACAAATATCTTTCAAATAATCGTGAAATTTACGAGGCTTCCAAGCTGGATGCCACTTCCGTGAACGGTATTGTTCTTCTGACCGGTCAGTGCCGTGACAAGGAATACATTGAATACATCGTTTCCAGGGTTAAGACCATTCCTGAGGTAAGAAAGATTGTCAACAGAATCGAAATGATTGAGCCTCTGAGCATGTCTGACCGCTCAACCGATACCTGGATTACCACCAAGGTCAAGACCCAGCTGCTTTTCGGTCAGGAAATCAATTCAGGCAGATTCAAGGTTATCACCGAAAACAGGGTGGTTTATCTCATCGGTCTGGTTAACCATTCCGAAGCCAACAGAGCCGTTAACGTGGTCAGGGGCATTGACGGGGTTAAGAAGGTTGTCAAGATTTTTGAATACCTGGACGAAAGGGGCCAGGCTGCCGTTGTGGGAGCAGGGGATGTTCCTGCCTCTTCAGCTTCATCCGCAGGTCCTGCAGTTACCGCACCTGCTGCCGATACTCCGGTTTTTCAGGAGGATTCAACTATCATGGAACAGCCCGTGTCACCGGCTGTTACTGCTGCGCCGGCTGCATCATCAGCATCTGCTCCGATAACTCACCTGAATTCCGCTCCGGCAACCGACAGCGCACATCAGCCTAAACCGGTATATGACCTGCTTGAAGAGAACGTATCCGTAGATCCTGTTCCTTCAGCATCAGCCTCCGACAGCTCAAGTGACATGTTCATCATTGAGTAGGGCTTAAGATAAGCATCAGTCCCGTTATCAGGCATGATTTGCCGGTAACGGGATTTTTTTGTGCACGGGAATGCGCATCTTCCTGCGGAAAATCACGGCCGGGAACGGATGCCCCTCTGCGGAAAAGGTTATGCCCCTCCGGATGTCAGGTTAAAGAACGGGGAAAACTGAAAAAACTTCATGAAAAATGCAGAAAATGAAAAATTTCCGAAAAACTGCCGAAAAACGCTCAAAAAGGATGCACGAAAAAGACAGAAAATGAAAAATTTCCGAAAAACTGCCGAAAAATGCTCAAAAAAGATGCACGAAAAAGACAGGATTCTGCACGTTTTTAGTTAGTTATGGCTAATTGATATTTTTTAATGCACAAAAAGTGGGAAATTCAAAAAAAATATTTGAATTTATTGATTTTTTTTATTCAGAAACGCGAAATATTGATCTAAAATGTCACATGTTTTGTTAAGGATCATTTCAAATTTACAAATACATTAAAGTAAGGAGTCAAAAATGATTAGACTTGGTATTTATGGTTACGGTAATCTTGGCAGAGGCATTGAAAAGGCTGTTAAGCTTAATCCAGACATGGAAATCGCAGCAGTATTCACCCGCAGAGATCCATCTTCAGTTCAGGTTGCATGCGGTGCACCTGTAGTAAGCGCTTCACAGGTTGCTGAATGGAAGGACAAGATTGACGTTATGATTATCTGTGGCGGCAGTGCTACCGATTTACCTCAGCAGACTCCTGAACTTGCTAAGTTATTCAACGTAATCGACAGCTTCGATACCCACGCACGTATTCCTGAACACTTTGCAAACGTTGATGCTGCCGCACGTGCCAACGGTACCCTCGGTATGATTTCAGTAGGCTGGGATCCGGGTTTATTCTCATTAAACCGTGCTTATGCAAACGCAATTTTACCAAACGGCAAGGATTACACCTTCTGGGGTAAGGGCGTAAGCCAGGGGCACTCTGATGCAGTAAGAAGAATCAAGGGGGTTAAGAACGCTAAGCAGTACACCATTCCTAAGGAAGAAGCTCTTGCAGCAGTACGCAGCGGTTCAAATCCTGAATTAACCACCCGTCAGAAGCACTTACGTGAATGTTTCGTTGTTCTTCAGGAAGGTGCTGATGCAGCTTACGTTGAAAACGAAATCAAGACCATGCCTAACTACTTCTCTGACTACGATACCATCGTTCACTTCATTTCTGAAGAAGAATTCGTAAGAGATCACAGCGGTATCGCTCACGGCGGTTTCGTAATCCGTTCAGGCTCTACCGGTGACAAGACCCACGTTATCGAATACAGCTTAAAGCTTGATTCAAACCCAGAATTCACTTCAAGCGTACTCGTTGCCTATGCACGTGCCTCTTACAGATTACACGCTGAAGGCAAGACCGGCTGTCTCACCGTATTTGACGTTGCTCCTTCATACTTAAGCCCGTTAAGCGGTGAAGAATTAAGAGCTCACATGCTCTAATGTCTGACCTGAGTCAGTTCTGACAGAATACCGGCTGCCGGTTTTATTCCGACAGCCGGTTTTTTTGTCCATGAAAAATACCTGTCTGATGTTTTCAGGTGGCTTTTCCGGCGGAATCGGCGGTTTTTTATCCATATGGAACGGTGCAATCTTGAGAAAGCACACATTCACGGTTAAGACGCCTGACATGTTTTTACAAAAAGAATGCAGATAGGTTATAATGAACCGTAGTAAAGTGGTATTCCGCCGTGCTGTGCCGGCCGGAGTTTTCCTGGGCGGTGTTCGGGATAGATTAAAGAGGCATGACGGAGAATAAGAATAAGTAAGAGGCTTAAATGTCAGAGAAATACTACAATCCCAACAATGGAACCATGTTTGATTCTAACGTGGTGGATGGTATTCATCAGCGCTATGAGTTAAGAGTGAAGGATGCTCAGTCCCAGGTAAGTGCCGAATTCAGCGACCTGAAAAAGCTGGGTAAGGAAATTTGGAAGGCTCAGAGATTTGAGGATATGGTTTTCGGCCGTTTTGTAGTGCCGACCGAACTGGTTAACGAGTACGTGTCTGACATCAAGATTCCGAAAGTTCTGAACAGCCTGCAGGTTTCAACCTCCAGCATCAACAAGATCAAGCTGGTGGCGGAGCACGTAAAGCTTGGAAAAATCATTCTGGATCTTTCCGTTCGTGAAATCATTCTGAACAAGGATACCTTCAAGCTGGCATTTATGCTTAATTCATGGGAAATGCCTGATACCTCATGGTTTATCCGCAACATGATTAAAATCGGCATGATGGTGACCGGACTGGAAATTTCCGCCATAAACAAGGCCATTCCGGGAATCAACGTAAGCAAGAGTGAGTTCAATTCCAAGGAATACATCGTTGATCTGACTCCTGCCATCAAGAATACCATCAAGGAAAAGGATCTTTCCCTTGATATGATAAGACTTCTTGACTGGTCCGTTGATGAGACCGCAACCCATCTGCAGATTTCCATCAAGAGTGAGCAGCTGGCCAAATACCTCAAGAAGAGAATGCCTATTCTCTTTGACTAGGATTAAACGGTTTCCTGTCACGAAGGAACCATGTTCCGTAATAGGGAAAGCCTGTCATGATATATCATGACAGGCTTTCATGTTTATCGGGCAACTGAAAAAAGGCGGTGATTTCCGTGAAATACCGACGGCGGAAAAACACACCGGGCTGCAGTCCCTGCTAGTTCATCTGCAGTAACTGTATACACTGCTCAGGTACGATCTTTTTGACCTTTGGCTTAGGTTTGGTGTCCTTCTTCTTAGGATGTCTGATTTCATCAAGCCAGCCCTGAAGCTCGGTTCCGCAGCCGTCTCCTTCAGGAATAGGGGCCTGCTTGACACAGGAATCGGCTCCTTCAGGACATTCGAGTCTTACGTGAATGTGAGCGGTATGCCCCCACCACGGGCGAATCTTGTGCAGCCATCCGCGTTCTTCTTCAGGAGTGTCTCTGCACAGCTGGTTTTTAATGGCCGGATTTATAAAGATTCTGGCGACGCGATCATCCGTGGCCGCAAGCTTTACCAGGGTATAAATGTCTTTGCTGTAGTAACCGTTTGTTTCCAGAAAATTGTCTTTTACAATGGTAAGAGCCCATGGTTTTTCCAGATCCTTTTTTCCAAGCGGCTTTTTAACCATTCTGAACCAGATGTCAACGTCGAGACCGGTCTGATGACTGGCATGGCCTTTTATGAAGCGTCCGCCTCTCGGCATGGCCATGTCTCCGACCAGAAGGATAGGCAGTCCCGCTTCATGAGCCCTGTCCGCCAGATCTCCAATGTAACTTACAAGAACCGGGTGACCGTAGAAACGTCTGTTCTGCTGTCTGATAACCTGATAGTAGGGATTTTTAAGATCCGCGCTTACGGCACCGGCTATGCAGCCGTTGCTGTATTCACCGATTGACTGAACCTGCTCTCCTGCCGGATGTGTCATTCTTGCCCAGTCGGCCGGTGCTCCGGTGACGGCCGCTGCCATGATGATAGGGGCTAAAAACATTTGGTATCCTGTATGTCTGAAAATAGAAAAAGAAAATTCCCGGATCTGCCGATCTTAATTCCTGTCGCTGTCATAACCGTGATAGTGCTGACGGAATTACGTGACAGCAGTTTTTAAAGAAGGGAATCCGTGAAAACAATTTATCGGCTCTAGATTATATCTCAATAATCCCGGAAATGATGTGTATGGTTTTTGGGGCGAAGCTACAATGTGATCTTGTGTTGAAAAGCCTGAAATCCTGCCGGACAGGGGCTGTTCTGAAACGTGATTTCCGTGACGACGGAAATTCCTGACGGTATTTTAATGTTTTATGAGGTATCAGTTCGGGAAAAGGCATGCAGACTGTTCCGTCATGAATTCTGTAAGTTTTGATGAGGAAGGAACATGATGTCGGCAGAGCAGATCCCTGAAATGAGCGTCAGGAACGGTATTCAGAAAAAAAATAATGGCACGAGGCTGCCGGCAGGCGTCGCGGCAGGTTCAGCAGAGGAAGGAAAATCACCTGAAAGAAGGCTGAAGCAGGAAACAGGGGAACGGCTTCAGTTTCGTCATCTGAGTCAGAAATACGAACTGGTGCTGCTTTCCGCCGAAGCCGGGAAGATAGCGGAGCGTATGCTGCCGGGAACCATGTGGAGCATGCGCAGACTGTCAGTACTATTCTTTTTTAAGAAAAAGGAACTCACTTCCGTTGAACTGGAGAATATCCGTAAGGGATTTAAAAGAATTGTCGATCTCGGTACGGCATTTGCCGAAGAGCTTGAACGCATGAAGAAGCTGATTTCGGATAACGGTCTGATGAACCTTCTGGATAATACCGCAGCATCCGGCGGATACAGACGCAGTCTGCAGATTAAAACCCCAATGGAGAAGGAACTGGCCGTATGTCTCGGCAGTTTTGACAGACTGATGATTATTTACGAGTTTTTCTGGATAAACAGTTTCTTTAATGCCATGACATGTCAGAAGCGCATCACTCTTCTGAAAAACAGAATGACGGATGCCTGTGCCCAGATTCTGGCAGTAAGACATCGTCTGGATTCAGGTTCCGGGAAAAACGGAGCAGGAATGCAAACAGCAGGAACAGAATCATAAAACCGCAGAATATCAGTATATAAATCATGGACTGAATGACTGCACTGCTGCTGAATCACTTCGGCTGATTTATTTGTCTTAAAGCTTTTCCGGTAGTGAAAAATGACGCCATCTCCGGTTCTTCTCCGTCCGGGATTTTTCGGAAAAAGTACTTTTGTTCAGATGCTGAAGTGCTTTCTGGTTAAGACATATGCCATGGTATTTGTCGGTTCTGACTGCGTGTACTGTGATTAATTTTTGAGTAGTCCGGTCGGATGAATGCAGGAAAGTATGAATATGTCAAAGACAATATGAAACGACCTCCACGAATGAATGCAAATCGTGGATTTACCGTGTAAACTGTAGACGTTAATAAAACAGAAACGGATTTACCGCATACATTGAATGAA
>NZ_JNKD01000073.1:0-11276 GCF_000701925.1 Ruminobacter sp. RM87
GTATCCAATCGCGTCTCCGATCCTGTTGAGGCATGGATGGCATACTATGAGAGAGAAAGAGTTGAGGATCTGTTCAGGATTGCCAAGCAGACCATTGGAGGAAACAGATATAGAACCTCCAAGAATGAGACAACAGAAGGAAAGACTTTTGTAATGTTCCTTGCCAGTGCCATTGGAATGATGTTCAGACAAAGAGTAAAGCACGCAACCGCCAACGGCATAAAAATGCCTTACGATTCAGATAACAAACTGCTGGCAAATCTAGATTCTATCGAACAGACGGTATTCAGGGAAGGTTGTTATTACACTCCTGTAACCGGTGTTCAAAGAAGGATAATGGAAGCATTGGACATTCCTATGCCTTCTACGGAAATATTTGGAAAACTCTCGAAAGAAGAAGAGGAAACAGACGAAGACGACAACATACAGTCATTGGACGAACTGGATATTATCCTAAGTGAAATCGAGAAATAGAAAGACCGAACCTCACGTTATTTGAAATTCGGTCTTATGTGTCCTAAACATATGAATTACAACAAAGTTTAGGGATACTGAAGCTCCTTTTCAGGACAGTCATGCAGACTTTCAGAACAGTGTCATTCTGAAAAACGGCACTTGTTTATAGGCAGATTAGCAGAGTTTATCCGTTTTGCACGGAGAATTGGAATAATCTACTGACCAGTCGATGTCTTGGTTGACAACTTTGCCGACTACTGAGATCCCTGATTTTCTGCCTCCGAAACCTGAACGGGTTGTAGTGGCAGTGATATGTATTTCAGGTTTACCTGATCTTGCGCGTTCAGCATTTAAGGAAACGACCTCAACTGATTCAACGTATTTTGTTGCATAATCATGTGGAGAATACAGTGCCCAGCCTGAGCCTTCGGCAGCCTGTCTGGTATTGTCACAGTTTCCTTCAAGATTTGTATAGTCGAACTCGAAGGCACAGAGTTCAGCCTGTCGTTTAACAGCGTCAACAATCGCAGTTACTTCGGTAAATCTAGCTCTCTTCATGTAGGTTGCATATGCAGGCAGTGCGATAGCGGCAAGTATTCCTCCGATGACAATCATGAAGAAGAAAATAACCGCTATAACACATACCCAGATAACAGTTCCAGAGCTTGGCTTCTGCGGCAGTTCCTGATTCAAGGAGATTGATTCCAGAGCGTTCTTTACGGTATAGAGACGGCAGAAGCAGTATATCTGGAGCACTGCTGATGTAAGTGAAGCTACAACCGCGATTAGAATTCCTGATACAGTCACGGCAGTGGATTCCGCTCCAATTCCTGCAGACGCTACAAAAAATGCAACTATTGAAAGCACTGAGGATACGAGAATAACTGCACACTTTGTTTTAATACCGTCTGATATCCTTGCATACTGCTCATAGTTGAATTTGCGGAATGCATTGCTTACTTTTGATGTCAGCCCGAAAGACATGATGATGATGACGAGAAGCAGGATCTGGCTAAGAATATTCACAAACGGAAGGAACATTGATATCAGGCAGATAATCTGCATCACGTTCATGGTGTTTATTCCCTTGAGAGCCTCGTTAAGCTGAGGATCGGTGTTGTTCTGACTGAACTGATAATTGTTCTGACTGAACTGAGCGTCTCCCTGACTGAATCTGTCGGAATAAACAAGATCCTGATTGATCTGCGGTTTTTCTGCAGTTACTGACTGATTACCGCTGTTTTCTGCAGTACCGGAAAAACCGGAATCCTGCTGATTGTTGTCTGTGTTCTGTCTGTTGTGAGGAAGGTTCTTGCCGCAGTTCGGACAGAATCTGGAATTATCTTTGATTTCAGATTTGCAGAAAGGACATTTCATGCTACAGCTCCTTTTTCTGTATGTGGAATAATGCGTTGGTCGTTAAATATCCTGATTTACGGATCCTCAGGGATCGGTTTTATGTTCTTTATTCGGGATATTCCTGTACTAAATAAGTCCGGGGTTTCCTGTCCTGCCGCAAAAGGTATTCATGGCATTTGGCAGGCTTCGGAAATTCCGCTGTCGTGAATTATATATATTACCTGAAATCTGAACAATAATAAGTTATATGTTACGTATAAAAAACACTGTGAAATCTCTCATTTGAAAGCGGATCTTCCGGTTGACACGTATATTTTTTCATAAGTGAGACATCCTTATGATAAAGACGTGCTCCTCATCATTACCGCAGGCAGATACCGGTTACCAAAAAAATTGTGATGTATCTTGAAATTTCATCGAGATGCCCATACGTAATTCTATGGTAGTTATATTTATGGAAAAGTACGTATGTCCAGAAAAAAAGATGATGATATCGATTCTCTCAAAGAGAACGAAACCGAACATGAAGACGAGACCGAAAATTCTGAACAGAATTCAGGAAGTGTCGTTGTTTCCGACAAGGTGAGACCAGCGAAGGTAGCGGTTATTCCGGTTTATGACAGACCTGTCCTGCCGAGTGAGCTGATTCCGGTTCAGCTTGCAAGCAAGTGGGCTGCCACGATCCGTCAGGTCGTTAATTCCGAATCCAAGGTGCTGGCCATCGTGGTAAGACCTGAAAGTGAACTTGAACAGGAATTCAAGGCTGACAGCCTGACCGGCAAAATGGGGTGTCTGGTCAGAATCATGCAGGCACGTATCGGTGAGGATCTGCAGATTGTGATTCAGGGGCTTACCCGTGTCAGACTGGATAACATTCACGTAAAGAACAGTAAGGTGATAGAAGGGGATGCAACATATCCTGAGGATGAGCTTCCGCCGAGAGACGCTAAGGAGGAAATTGAGGTCAAGGCATATGCCATGGCCATTATTTCCACCATGCAGGAGATGATTCCGATTAATCCTCTGTATTATCAGGAACTCAAGCAGTATCTGCTGAGGTTCAATCCGAACGATCCGTCTCTTCTTGCCGACTGTGCCGCAAGTATCACCACGGCAAGCTCAGCCGAACTTCTTGAGGTGCTTGAAACCGTGGATCTTATTCCGCGACTGAAACTGTCTCTGTCTCTGGTTCAGAAGGAACTTGCCAGCACCAAGCTTGAAAAAACCATCAAGAACACCGTTTCCGAAAAGATTAACGCCAAGCAGCGTAATTTCTTCCTGAAGGAACAGTTAAAGGAAATTCAGAAGGAACTAGGGGTTCTGGTTGACGACAAGACATCTGAAATAAACAGACTTACGGACAAGATGGATAATCTCAATCCGCCTAAGGAGATTCTGGATCGCTTCCATGAGGAACTCAACCGCATGAAGCTTCTTGATTCGCAGAGTCCTGAATTTGCAGTAAGCCGTGATTATCTCAACTGGCTTACTGACGTGCCGTGGGGAGTTTACGTAAAGGATAATTTCAATATCAGACACGCAAGAAAGATTCTCGAGGAGGATCATGAAGGTCTGAACGACGTGAAGGAAAGAATTCTGGAATTTCTGGCGGTAGGCAGCTACAAACAGGAATTCAACGGTGCGGTAATGCTTCTTGTAGGACCTCCGGGCGTGGGTAAAACCTCAATCGGCCGTTCAGTCGCCAGAGCACTCAACAGACCGTTTTTCAGATTCAGTCTCGGCGGCATGCGTGATGAAGCGGAAATCAAGGGACACAGACGAACCTACATCGGCGCTCTTCCTGGCAAGCTGGTTCAGGCACTGAAGGAATCAAAGGCCATGAATCCGGTTATTCTGCTAGATGAAATAGACAAGCTGGGAATAAGCACTCAGGGGGATCCCGGCAGTGCACTGCTGGAAACTCTGGATCCGGAACAGAACTGCGGCTTCAGGGATCATTATCTTGACGTGAAGATTGATCTGTCAAAATGCCTGTTCATCTGTACAGCCAATTCCCTGGACACCATTCCTCCGGCTCTGCTTGACCGTATGGATGCCATAACCCTGTCAGGGTATCTTGCCGAGGAGAAGTTCAGAATCGCCAAGAAGCATCTGATACCCAAGGCTCTTGAAAAATCAGGCATCAGAAACAGGGAAATAAGATTCCAGGATACCGCAGTCCGTAAAATCATTGATGAGTACGCCCGTGAATCCGGCGTGCGCAATCTGGAAAAGAGCATTGCCAAAATCATCCGCAAGGGTGTGATAAAACTGGTGGAAAAGGAAAGCGAAAAGATTGTGGTTAAAGCCTCCGACGTTCGCGGCTATCTGGGTGTTCCTCCTTTTGCAAGGGAAAAGACCTTAAGCGGCGTAGGCATTGTTACCGGTCTGGCATGGACCTCTGTGGGAGGAGCCACACTGCCTGTAGAGGCAAGACTGGTGGATCACTATGCCAAGGGCTTCAGTCTTACCGGTAATCTCGGTAATGTCATGAAGGAATCGGCATCGATCGCCTTAAGCTATGTGGCGTCAAATCTCGCCCGTCTGTGCAGTGACGTGCCTGCCAATTATTTCGAAAAGGCCAACATTCACCTGCATGTTCCTGAAGGCGCCACACCTAAGGACGGACCGAGCGCGGGCATCACCATGGCCAGTGCGCTTCTGTCTCTGGTGCTCAACAGGGCTCCGAAGGTAAACTTCGCCATGACCGGA
Organism: Ruminobacter sp. RM87; assembly: GCF_000701925.1. Taxonomy (NCBI): domain Bacteria; kingdom Pseudomonadati; phylum Pseudomonadota; class Gammaproteobacteria; order Aeromonadales; family Succinivibrionaceae; genus Ruminobacter; species Ruminobacter sp. RM87. Next base: position 4,528 of record NZ_JNKD01000073.1, read on the forward strand.
GAGCTTTCTCTTACCGGTAATGTCCTGGCCATCGGAGGTATCAGGGAAAAGGTTATCGCCGCCAAGCGCGTCGGCATCAGCAATCTGATTGTTCCAAACGCCAACCGGGAGGATGTGGCCGAACTTCCTGACTATGTAAGGGAAGGAGTGAACTTCAACTATGTGGACACCTATGATGAAGTTGCCTCAATTCTTTTTGACATAGGGAAGAAAAAGTAACCTTTCTTATTAATCTGACAGCCTTCCGCACGGAAATGCGGAAGGCTTTTTTTGTCAGCAATAGAACACCACCTTTTTTAGGCTCTTTACGGAATTGTTTGAAATCCTCCATTCCACGGCCTTTCCCAACCCAAAGGATTTCTCCGGTTTTAAGATCCATTACACAGGTAGCGTAACTGTGGCCTTTGTGTATAGCAAATTCATCAACCGCAAGGTATGTCGGTTTATATCCGGAACGCAGGCGCTCCTCTTTCCGTTTTTTAAGAAAATCATCCATAATTCCCAGATGGATTTTCTTAACTGTTTCCCAATGGATACCAGTAATTTCCGCAACAGCAGAAACAGACATGTTTTTGGATAACAGGCTTCTAATCCATTCTGCAGCACGACAGGTTATTCTGGCATGCGGAATCTTTTCATGTATGTCCTCTGTAAAATATTGTCCGCATTCTCTACACTTGTTGCCATGGCACACGAACAGCATTTTATATAGCCATAGATCGCGTTCACTCTACTACAATCTGCTATGCCTGCTGTTTAGGAATAAATTCTATTTTTAAAGACATTCCCATACCATCAGCCAGTCTCTTTAATAGGTTCAATGATGGATTTCTAGTACCGTTTTCTATTTTACTTATATCAGCCTGATTAATACCTGAACGTTCGGAAAGTTCCTTCTGAGTAAGGTTCTGGGAAATCCTTGCTTCAACAATTGCCCTAATTACATCCATTTCAGGTTGAATAGCTTCATACTCTTTTCTGAATTCTTCATTTTGCATTTGCTCATTGAGCATGTCATTGAATGTTATCATGATTTTTCCATCCTTGTAATGTAATCATATCTTCGTTTCTTCGCCAGTTCTATTTCTGCCGGTGGTGTTCTTTGAGTTTTTTTTACAAAACCATTTGTAAGAATAAGCGGAGCCATGTCTTTGTATCCGGAATTGAAAAGGCTGACTACTCGGATATTTTTAATACGCTCGAAGGCAATTATGTGTAAAATGCCATGACGGCATCTTCATAGGCTTTATAGAGATTGTGATCTCAGTGAATTCACTATCTTTTATGTTTTAGGTTATGCAATAAGTTTATAATTTTATCAGTCAAGTCTGGGTTATATTCGTGGATTTTATCGTTTTACAACTATCCATTTTCCGTATCTATTACCGCCCTGACGTTCAATAATCTTCTTTTCTTTTAACGAAGTAAGTATTTTTCTTATATATCCATCAGAGTATCCACTTGCACTGACTAATTCTTTTATCGTGATACCGGAATTTTGGCGAATATAATCGACGATACGTTGCTCAATCTCATTAATGCTTGCTGTATTCTCTGTCTCATTACTGACGGAATCCTGCTTAATATAATTAAACGGAATAGTAACATTAACAAAATTTTCCATAATATCAAAAGCCTGTTTTCCGTAATTGCTGATGATAAGAGGAATTCCATGACCTGTCTGTTCCACATATCCCAATTGTCCGAATATCTTTTGGAGTTTTGAATTTACAGGTTTACTTATTCCTTTATAAAACTCATCTTTATTTAAGTCTACCGGTAATCCTCCAGTGGAGATAATTTCTATTCTGTCAGAGAAAATATAAACTGCCGGTGGATTCCCTTTGTCCCATTTTGTATGGATACATGCGTTCTGCCAGGCTTCTTTAAAACTGGCCATATCGAACAGCTTTTCTTCTGTTCGTCTGTGATTGCCCATCGTAACCATGGTTTCATTGATGGACTCCATGTAATCCAATACTTTATCAATAGAGGTAATCAGGCAGGTTCCGCCATACTCATTTCTTTTTATGAGTTTTGTCTTATCTTTTCCTGCAAAGGTGACTACTTTAATTGAAATATCATTTTCATCAGCAAGCAGAAAGGCCATTAGATTATATTTTCCATCGTTATTTTTCAGCCCTGTATTATCTTCGAAAGTTGATTGATTAACTGTCAGACCTGCCGTTACGTATGCAATTTTAAGTTTATTAAATGAAAGTGTCTGAACCGGAGCAGGCACTAAAGTTAAAATATCTGACGATGTTTGCTTGTCCATTAACTCTTTCAAGGCTGTCGGGCTTAATTCTCTATCTTCATCTGCTGAACGCATATAATACCGTCCGTAAGCAGAATAAGGCTTTTCAGAACCGCGAACTTCAATCTTTATTACGTTTTTGTCATCTATCAGTTTATGTTCAATGGTAGGTATAATCTGAGGTTTAATGAAATTTGCTATCGCCTGGGATATTTCTCTGAGTGTTCTGTCTCCCATTTGCTGACCAACCACATCACCGTTATCTTTAACTCCAAAATACAGAATTCCATAGCCATTCTTGTTGAGCATTGAAGCTAAAGATGTTATTCCTTCTCGAAGCTCTCCTGTTGTCTTCTTAAATTCAATTTTTTCTGTTTCTACCCCTATATTCATCGCTACATATCCCTTAATACATTATTGTTGGCTTTGCAATGGAGCTAATCTTCGCTATTCTTAATAATACTCTATCTGTCCCTTATTTGCTACTCTATTTGCTACTCTATTTGCTACTCTATTTGCTACTCTATTTGCTACTCTATTTGCTACTCCATTTGCTACTCCATTTGCTACTCATATTTTCTTAGTGGAACGCAATTATGCGCAGATATGAAAAAAGCCCATGCCGTAATGGTCATGAGCTTAAGTAGATTAGTGGTGGAATGCCTTAAATGTACTTGAACTGACTCTCCATACTGCGCATGGTGTCACGTTCAATGCTATTGATTTCCTTTCTGGCATCCTCGAGCTCTTTTAGTCTGACTATTTCATCCTTGGCATCATCAAGGCCTAGATGAGTATAAACGTCCATGGTTACTGCGATTTCAGAATGTCCCATGAGGTACTGGAGCGTCTTTGGATTCATTCTTGCCTTGGCCTGATTGCTGCAATACGTATGTCGGCAGTCGTGAGGAGTGATATTCGGCATCTGGATTTTGTAAATCTCGTTGTAGCGATTAACTGCATTACTGAATCTGTTCTCCCAGTGCAGTGCTACCTCCGGCATACCGTCCTTATCCCGGATAAGAAATCCTGCATAGCCTTTGATGATCACCTCAGGCAAATCAGTCGGCCTGTATTCCACCAGGTTCTTAAACATCTGGTACACATCTTCAGTCATCGGAATCTTGCGGGTTCCGGCATTGGTCTTAGTCGGAGTGATAAGGTATTGTCCTGCTCTGAATCTTTGTAGCTGATGGTTGATATCGATTATTCGGTTTTCCAAATCTATATCCTTTAGTGTCAGACCGCAGAATTCCGATATGCGCATTCCCGTGTGGAACAGAATGTAAAACACCTCATAGTACTTACAGTAGATATTGTCCTCTCGTACAAATTTAAGGAACTTATACATCTGCTCTTTGGTGATGGCCAGTCTCGTTTTTTCGGTGTTGTAAATGACACCGGCAAGCTCAAATCCGAAAGGATTCTTAACCAGCAAATCATCATCCACAGCCATCTGAAAAGCAGGTCTCAGCACTCCGCGTACCGTTTTAATGGTACTCGAGCCTCTGCTGTCCTCCTGCTGAAGTTTGATGAGAAAAAGCTTGGCATCGGATGTTCTAATCTCACACATCCTCCTGCTTGAAAATTCTTCTTTTTTAAGCAGATTGCGAACAAAATTATAATTGATAAGCGTTGATTCCCTTACGCCGGTTCTGGTCTTAAGATATCTTTCAACCAGCTCCATGACCGTGAGATTTTTACGCATCGGATCCAGCCTTGATTCCAAATCCCGATCGACGCTTTTTTCAAGCTCGCGCAGTGATAAGCACGGCAGCCTACCTGCAGGTTGCGGGTCTGTCGGGGTAAGCCTCCAGCTGTACAGAAACTTGGCCTTACCGTTAACCACATATTTAAACTGGTATTTGCCGTTTGCTCTGACAGATTCTCCGGTATGGAGAACTCTACGCTTCGAACCAGCTCCATGACCGTGAGATTTTTACGCATCGGATCCAGCCTTGATTCCAAATCCCGATCGATGCTTTTTTCAAGCTCGCGCAGTGATAAGCACGGCAGCCTACCTGCAGGTTGTGGGTCTGTCGGGGGAAGCCTCCAGCTGTACAGAAACTTGGCCTTACCGTTAACCACATATTTAAACTGGTATTTGCCGTTTGCTCTGACAGATTCTCCGGTATGGAGAACTCTACGCTTCGAGTCTCTTCTTGGTCCTACCGTTCTTGGCATTTGCAAGTTCCTCCTGTTTTCCGTTACATAAATATTTCATAAGTTCTTCCCTTACAATGAATCGCTGCTTTCTGCAGTATTGAACCACAAAGCTGAGTTTCTCATTTCTTATCAGATGCCTGAATTTTATCCGACTCAGGTTAAACAGCTTTATGGCCTCCTCAACAGTAAGCAGCTCCTTTTCTTCCAAGTTAGCTGGCATCATCATGCTCACCGTTAAATCATCTGGGTACTGATGAGGTACTCCTCAAACTTCGGGCGAACAATCAGATACCTGTTACCGCATCTGATAGCAAAAACACCAATGTTGCATTCCGCAAGAAGACGCAGTCTCGTGTAGCCGATGTGGAAATACTGAGATGCTTCGTTAAGTGTTAAGGTGTAGCGTTCATTGAAAGGAATTTTTGTAACTGCATTTTCCGGTTTGATTACAGTAATTGGATCGCTCATTGAATTGTCTCCGTTAGTAAGTTGATTTTTCATTACAGACTCCTGTTTTTGCATAAAACTTTTCTCCTCTGATTGACTGTATAGTCCCGTACTGTTTCAGGTATATCAACTACTTAATCCAAACAAAATGCCATCTGAATCAAATAGTTGTGAAGATCAATAAACCGCTTTTTGCCACGGATAATCGAGAATTACCAAAAAACAAAGAAGGCTACTCTCCGACGAAATCATCAGTAGGGGAGCCAGTTTCATACATGGAAAATACCTCAGGTATATAAATGGACGTGAACCCTATGTTTTGACGAAGGCTATAGAAAAATATTTTTTGAATGATTAAAAGTTGCACAGCAGTGTATCGAGATGAACGTCAAAGTAATAGAGTGAATGTGTTTGTGGAAGAATGAGGCTGGTTAGCGATCAGTCAATTGCATGAATAAAAAGAATGTGTTTTTTATTTGGATCACAAATGTAAGACTGAAAAACAAGGAAAAATGGTCAAAAAAAAAACAACAGTAAACTTACAGAGAATGTTTATTGAAAGAGGATAAAACTATGAAAAATCAGTTAATTTCAGTTGGTCTGTTATCACTTGTTCTTGCAGGTTGTAATATGACAGATTTCAGGCTGCCGACTATCGGAGAAAGCAATTCAGACAGTGCTGCCACTAAAACGGCCTCAGCTTCCCAGTCGGATATTGTCAGTAATTCACTTATAGACGAAATGTGTACTACCGCTAAAAAGAATAAGGCCAGGGCACAGGAATTGTACATGGGAAAGGTGATATCCGCCCGTGGACGTTTTTTGCTGGGTGAGCTCTCTAATAACAGATATTCTCCGGGAATTGACTTTGAGACTCAGAATTATAATGTCATCATGGATATGAATTCTAAAACAGAACCCTGGAAACAATATGATCGAGGTCAGATTGTTAACTCAGGGAGTATTAAAATCACGCAGGTTGTCGTAAGACTTGACAGTATATTATTTGATGATAAATGTACATGTTATATCATAGGTAATGATTTATAAATAATGCGTAAAATGCATTGATTTATCCGTAGAGTCGACAGTCCTCATCACTGCCGGCTCTTTTGTTTTCTACACTCCTGGTTCGTCATTTGATAGACAATTACACGGTTAGAAGGTATCTGTTTTTTATTTGGATCACAAATGTGAATTCAGAATATGCCTAAAAATGATCAAAAAGAAAACAGCGTGTAGACTTACAAAGAAAGTTTATTGAAAGAGGATAAAACTATGAAATTTAAGAATGTTTTATGTTGCACTGTGGCTATCCTGCCGATGTTTTGTGCTGTTGAATCTCAAGCAGGTTTTGCGGAAGAATATGATAAGGCTAGGTTGGAGAAAAAGCATAATTCGGAAGGTTATAAGAACACTCAAAAATTGAATGATAAGCAAAAACTGTTTCTTCGTGAAGTTATGGGGAATAGAACACGCACCCAAGTAGAGCTGTGTCATATGGATACAGGGTCTCTAAAGCAATGTAAAGATGGTAATCATGGCATGATGTGGAAATTGCCTTCTAACAATGTCTCAAAATATATATCAAATGTGACGGTTAGTGTTGAAGGAGACGATTCTATAATAAAAATTACAGCATCACCTGATTTCTTCGGAGAAAATGTAACATTAATCTATGATTGCTCAGTTGCTGAAGGGCGTGTGGATTGCCCTATTTCCGCAAAGTCAAGCTGTCTTGAAAAAGGTCTTTGCTCTGCTGGGGTATATGATGTTGAACCAGATGATTCCGTTACGTTAAGAGAAGTTGAATACAAAATTAAATAGTAAAAGATAAGGTCATGTCATGTAGAGCCGACAGTCCTCATCACTGCCGGCT
>NZ_JNKD01000074.1:0-10628 GCF_000701925.1 Ruminobacter sp. RM87
CAAGCCTCCATTAGTTCCTCTATCCAGTTGTCTTGAAAGCTCTAGTGTGAGTGTAGGAGACGCTCAAATATCATCTCATGACAATGTAGCCGCTTTTATCCCATCGCATAAGGAGTGTATTCGATATGAAGAAAAAACTATCTATGGAAACCGAGGAAAACAGATAGTAAAGGAATGTGCTGAATACGGATATACTGATGATTCTTACGTAAAGGATAAAGAGTGCATACCAAATTGCGGAAGCACAGGATGTCATCCAATTCCTGCAGGATGCACAAAGACAGTTCACTATGTTGAAGTTCTCGTTGATGGCCAAGTATTTGGCGAGCCTTATTATTACTAAGACAATATTGTTAAAAAAGCCCATTAATTGGGCTTTTTACATCAACCAAAATTATTCAAATTTAAATGTGTGCTCCATACCTACACCAATGGTATCCGTAAATCACCTTTTCCTAAGGAAATATTGTAATGCCCCAAAGAGGTTAATACTATCGCATTTCCCTTTATCTCAAATGTAAGAAACCTTGTTGTTCCATCTAGGTCTACAGCTAAACATTTTTCTAAACCACGTCCTAAATGCCCGATTTTATCTGAATTTCCCTCATGAAATCTTAATTCAAAAGGAACATCATCAATACAATCTACCGACTCTAATGCTTTAACGCACAAAGCTATTCTCATGTACAACTTTTCATAATCTCTATTTCTTTTATTCTTTAAATTTCTGATGATTTTTATCTGTTTGGCACATTCTGTAGAGATAACAACGTTCATTATTAAAATTAAGCCCTCTTTTATTCATCATCACTCATCAATAATTTCATTGCTTCCTCCTGAGTATAAGGTCTATCTTCCGCTAGTTCCTCCGCCAACTTCCTAAAAAAACGATGTCTTTTTTCCCAAAGAGCCTTAAATTCTTCTGGATTCTCTTCAGCCATTTTGTTCTCAGCCAAAGCTTGCTGTCTGCCTAATTCGGAAAGCAGTTCACTCCTGATTTTTCGAGCATAATCTTCTGTTTTTTCGCAGTACTCATCATCAAGAATACTGATTTTGTTCTCGTAACGATAAATCATCACATTTGCAAGAACTTCATCATTTACAGTAGGTTCTGTGACCAACGATGATTTAGGAAATAACTCTTCATCTCGACAAAAAGAAAACAAGTCAAGCATTCCCCTTAATTCGTTCATATGTGACACAAGGAATTTCACCTGTTCTTCATGAGATTTGTCCTTAACCTGTTCAATCAAGGCAATATAAGCCTTTTCGTATTCAAGAGCGTTTTTCTTGTCTTCCCCACTCTCTGAATATTCAATAAGTTCATCAGCAGAAGGGAAGCCTAAAGGCTTGCCTTCCTTGATTTTAATACCTACATCTTGGCCTTTAATCATCTATTAGTCTCTTCAAAAAAATCTAGTCATCACATTCCACAGTAATAATACCGTCACGATCCTGTAAGTCTCCGTTAAAATCGCATTTTCCATCACCAAACTTAAAATACCAAAAGATGTAAATCCAAGCAATCGGAGCAAGAAATACAGCGAACGAAAAGCACAGCACCATAGTAACCAGCTTCACAATCAACCAAATCAAAGCATTAGCAATAAGCACGTTATCACCCATTATCCAGTTAACAACTGATTCGTAAACGAATCTTGAGAACGGATAAATTAACCAACTGATTGCCACAAAAGCAAAACCTTGTACCTGATTCCAGTTAATCACCGTGTGAGTTGCCATATCAGTCAACGGCATGTGAGTTAAAACAATCAATGGCAAAGGAGAAATCAGGATAAAGTGTCTTAAATAATAAGCTGGCTGCAAACCACCAAAAATCCAACCTAATTTTCTGAACATAGTAGCACCTCATATTATAAATTAACATAAGTTCATTATACGCCTGTACAGAATAAATACAAATAGTTTTTATACTTATTTTATGACACGCCTATCAATTCATTGAAATTTAACAAATTTCATCAAAATTTATGTTGTTTATTCTCAAAATAAAAAACTCCCAGAGTTTTATCTTCTGGGAGCAAAAGCACGAACTCTATTCTTAAAGTAATTATCGCTTCATCTTGTGATCTTTACTTCGATCGCGATCTGCTGCTGGTTCTTCCCGATGAGTCGTCAGTCAGAACACTCAATCCGAAAGAAAACATTCTGAAGGAACTGGACGGACTGCTGACGGCGGTTACCGCCCAGTCAGACAGCCGTGAATACGACTGCGTCAGCCGTGTTTTCGGACCGAAAATCGGCATAAAGGAAGATCCGGTGACCGGCAGTTCCCACTGCATGATAGTTCCTTACTGGAACGACAGACTGCATAAGGATTCACTGGTCTGTTTCCAGGCATCGGAAAGAACAGGTATTCTGTACTGCATCCGGAACGGAGACAGAATAAGCATTGCCGGAAAGGCGGTACTCTATTCCGAAGGAGAAATTTTAAAAAATCATCAGTTCTGAACAGAGACTGAATATGACTGATTTTCCGTCAGTCACGCCGCAACAGCCTTCATTCATGCTGTTTTACACGGCAGGGATGAGGCTTTCGGACGAAAAACACCGGTATTTTGAAAGATTAAAACAGGAAAATCGCTAAAAACTGTTATCAATAACACAAAAAGAGTGTATAATGCATTCAGTTTTAAAAGTTTGGCACAGAGAATAAAATGTATCAATTATCCAATAATTTACATCATCACCATCATCGTCCTAAATAGTCTTTCAGGAGGAGTGGTTTATTTTCTGGAAGACTTTCTTCCAGGAGTGCCGTAAAGATTTACATAAGACCCTTGGAAGAATAAAACGGATACTTCCAAGGGTTTTTTAATTATACAGACATACAAGAGGGTTATTTGACATGTCTACTAAAAAGTTTCGTATCGCCATGCAGAAAAAGGGTCGTCTCAGTGTTGAAACCACAGAACTTTTAGAGAGCTGCGGTTTAAAGATCAACAAGCGTGAGGACAGACTCATTGCTCACGTTGAAAACATGGAAATCGACATTCTCCGTGTTCGTGATGATGACATTCCGGGTCTTATTATGGACCATGTTGTTGACTGGGGTGTTGTTGGCGAAAACGTACTTGAGGAAACAACACTTGAACGTCAGCAGGAAGGTTTACCTGTAGGCTACAATCTCGTTCGCAAGCTCGATTTCGGCGGCTGCCGTCTTTCACTTGCCATCCCTGTTGAACAGGAATGGAAAGGTGTTCAGAGTCTTGAAGGCTTGAAGATTGCCACCACCTACCCTAACCTCACCAAGCGCTACCTCGATCAGCAAGGCGTAAACTTCAAGACCGTACTGTTAACCGGTTCAGTTGAAGTTGCTCCGCGTGCAGGTCTTGCCGATGCAATCTGCGACCTGGTAAGTTCAGGTGCAACACTTGAAGCCAACGGTCTCAAGGAAGTTCAGGTTGTTTACAGGTCAAAGGCCGTACTTATTCAGAGAGATCAGGAACTCTATCCTGAAAAGCAGGCTATTGCCGACACTCTCATCAGACGTATCGACGGCATGATTCAGGCTCACGGCAGCAAGTACATCATGCTTCATGCTCCAAAGGACAAGGTTAAGGAAATCACCGCTCTCCTCCCTGGTGCCGAAAACCCAACTCTTCTCGAACTCGCAGGTAACTCAACTCATGTAGCCATTCATGTAGTTTCCACCGAAACCCTCTTCTGGGAAACCATGGAAAAGATTAAGGCACTGGGTGCAAGTTCAATCCTCGTATTACCTATTGAAAAGATGTTGAAGTAATATTATGAAAATTGTTAGCTGGAAAGATTTAAATGAACAGGAACGGGTAGACATCCTCACCCGTCCCGCCACTGCCGATGACGGCAGCAAGGCCAAACTTGTTGCTGATATCATCAGCAACATCCGTAATCGCGGAGATGAAGCCCTTCTGGAATACTCCCGCAAGTTTGATCGTCTGGAATCTGATCATATTAAACTTACAGCTGATGAAATCAAATCAGCCTGTGACAGAGTGGATTCTGAACTCAAGACAGCCTTAAAGAACGCTTATGACAACATCAGCATGTTCCACAGGGCTCAGAAACCGGCTCCGGTTGTAGTCAGCACCAGACCGGGAGTTACCTGTGAACTTCACACTCACCCTATCGACAGTGTCGGTCTGTACGTTCCTGGCGGCAGCGCACCGCTGGTAAGTACCGTGCTCATGCTTGCCGTTCCTGCACAGATTGCCGAATGTCCTAAGGTGATATTATGTTCTCCTCCACCGGTTTCCGATGCCATCGTTTATGCCGCAACCCTCTGTGGCGTGAATGACATCTACACCGTCGGCGGAGCTCAGGCTATCGCAGCCATGGCCTACGGCACTGAAACTGTACCTAAGGTAAACAAGATTTTCGGACCGGGCAATTCATTCGTAACCGAAGCCAAGAAGCAGGTAAGCGCAGACTTCCGCGGTGCCGCCATCGATATGCCGGCAGGTCCTTCCGAAGTACTGGTGATTGCCGACGAATCCGCAAATCCGGCATTTGCTGCTTCAGATCTGCTTTCCCAGGCTGAACACGGTCCGGACTCACAGGTTGTTCTTCTTTCAACAAATCCTAACTACGGTAATGAAGTTATCGCTGAAGTTGAAAAGCAGGTTCAGCAGCTGTCAAGAAAGGATATCGCCAACAGAGCCCTGGAAAAGAGTATCGCCATCGTATGCGAATCTCTTGAAGAGGCCTGTGCCATTTCCAACATCTATGCGCCTGAACACCTGATTGTGGAAACCAGAGAACCGCGCGCCCTGCTGCCTTACCTGAGAAATGCAGGCTCAATCTTCATCGGCGGCTGGACTCCTGAATCAGTAGGCGACTACGCCAGCGGTACAAACCACACCCTTCCTACCTACGGTTATGCCAAGACCTGTTCATCTCTCGGTCTTGCCGACTATCTGCGCCGCTACACCGTACAGGAAGCAACCACCGAAGGTTTAACCAACCTCAGCCGTACCGTAGAACTTATGGCAGATGCAGAAGGCCTTACCGCTCACAAGAGAGCAGTAACCATTCGTATGGACATTCTTAACGGAGCCAAATAACATGAGCAGTATTACAGAACTTGCCACTGAAAGAGTAAAACAGCTTACCCCTTATCTGTCAGCCCGTCGTATCGGTGGTAAAGGACATAACTTCCTCAATGCGAATGAAGCGCCTAAGAGTGCAACCTTCCTGATGAAGTCAATTACTCTCAACCGCTACCCTGAATGTCAGCCTCCTGAAGTAATTGAAGCCTATGCTGATTACTCAGGCGTTGCCGAAGAAAACATTCTGGTTTCACGCGGCAGTGACGAATCCATCGGACTTCTGGTCCGCACCTTCTGTGAACCAGGCAGGGACGCAATCCTTATCAGCACTCCGACCTACGGCATGTATTCAATCAGTGCCGACACCGCCGGTGTGAAGACCGTTGACGTTCCGCCTGCCGATGACTTCCAGCCTGACGTTGAAGCTATCAGGAACACTGTGGAAAACAATCCTGAAAAGATCAAGGTTATTTTCATCTGTTCTCCTAACAATCCTACAGGCAACGTGGTTGATGACGACAAGCTTGTTCAGATTCTTGATTTCACCAGAGGCAGATGCCTGGTTGTGGTTGACGAAGCCTATATCGAATTCTGCCCTGAAAAGAGCAAGGTCAAGCTGATGAAGGATTATGACCATCTGGTTATAACCCGTACCCTGTCAAAAGCCTTTGCGCTTGCAGGTATCCGCTGCGGTTTCACTCTGGCTGACCAGGAAGTCATCAAGCTGATGCTCAAGGTAATCGATCCGTATCCGATTGCCGACCCTGTGGCTCAAATTGCCGTTCAGGCCTTAAGCACTCACGGCATCGCCATCATGAAGGAAAGAGTTGCCGAACTTATTGAACGCCGCGACAGATTCGTGGAAGAAGTAAGAAAGCTTGATTACGTTCAGGAAGTTTTCTATGAGAACGCAAACTACATTCTCATCCGCTTCAGGGACGGTGAAGGACTCTTCAAGGCATGCGCCGACAAGGGCATTATTTTAAGAGACTTCCACACCAAGACCAGACTGCAGAACTGCGTACGTGTTACCATCGGCAGTGAAGAAGAAATGAATGAAGTATTATCGGTATTTCATTCAATTAAACAGTAATTTGGCATCAGACAGCAGCCGGTCTACTGTCCGGTAAAAGCCCCTGGGCTTCGCACCTCACGGCTGTCTGCACCTTCGTTGAGCCGCCTGTCTGCCCTAAACGGCAGTCATATGCCGGCGGTTCACGTGTTATATGATTTGTTTACTTAGTGAGGCAGATTGAATCTGCCTCATGTTTTAATGGAAAGCCTATGGAAAAATATCTTTTCATCGACCGTGACGGAACAATCATTGAAGAACCTGTAATCGATAAGCAGGTGGACTCCTATGAAAAACTCAAATTTGAACCTCACGTTATCTCTAGTCTCAAAGCTCTTAAGGATGCCGGTTACAAACTGGTTATGGTAACCAATCAGGACGGACTCGGAACCGACTCTCTTCCTTACGAAAAATTTTCAGGCCCGCACAATCTGATGCTGGACGTTCTGTCTTCAGAAGACGTGAATTTCGAAGAAATTCTCATCTGCCCTCACTTCCCTCATGAAAACTGTGCCTGCCGCAAGCCTAAAACAGGTCTTCTCGGTAACTATCTTGTTCCCGGCGCCATCGACAAGGAACACAGCTTTGTTATCGGTGATCGTGAAACTGATATGGAACTGGCAAAGAACATGGGCATCAGAGGTGAACGCTACAACCCTGAAACCAACAACTGGAAGCAGATTACCGAATTTCTGACCAGAATTCCGCGTACCGCTCATGTTATACGCAACACCAACGAAACCAAGATTGATCTCTTTATAGATCTTGACCACAGCGGCAAGAGTGAAATCTCTACCGGTATCGGCTTCTTTGACCACATGCTTGACCAGATAGCAACCCACGGCGGCATCACCATGAAGCTGAAGGCCGAAGGAGATCTTGAGGTTGATGAACATCATACCGTTGAAGACGTGGGCATTACTCTAGGTACCGCCCTGAAGCAGGCTCTCGGAGACAAGAGAGGTATCGGCAGATTCGGTTTCGCCGTTGCCATGGATGAAGTTGAAGCCAAGCTTGAAGGCCTTCCGGACGATTCACTGATGAATCATCCTGTTGACGCATGCATGGACATTTCCGGCAGACCTTACTGCGTATTCAGCTGCGATGCCGACTTCGTACGTCAGCAGGTAGGAGAACTCTCTACCGAAATGGTTCCGCACTTCTTCCACAGTCTTGCATATGCCATGGGACTTACCCTGCACCTGAAGGTTACCACCGGTAACACCCATCATCAGGTTGAAGCACTGTTCAAGGCCTTCGGCAGAGCATTACGCATGGCTCTAAAAAAAGAAGGCAATGATCTGCCTTCAAGTAAAGGAGTACTTTAATGACCAAGCAGAAAGTTACCATTATTGACACCGGTGTTGCCAACCTGTCATCAGTACTGTTTGCCATGAACCGCCTTGACGCCGACTGCATTATCAGTGCAAGGGAAAGCGACATCAGAAACGCCGACAAGCTGATTCTTCCGGGCGTGGGTTCCGCCGTGGCAGCCATGGCCTCAATCAAGGAAAGACATCTTGACGATCTGATTGTCAACTCACATCAGCCTCTGCTTGGAATCTGTCTCGGCATGCAGATGCTGGCAGGTTTTTCCGAAGAAAGCATGAGTCAGGGAACTGAAGCCGTCAAGTGTCTCGGCATTGTGGACGGCGGCGTACGTCTCATGAAGGTTCCGGGACTGGTTCTTCCGCACATGGGATGGGATCAGGTTGAACACGACGGTTCCTGCCCGCTGTTTAAGGATATACCGAGCGGATCATATTTCTATTATGTACACTCCTATGCTCTGGACGTAACCGGACACACCGTGGCAACAACCACCTATGGTCAGACTTTTTCAGCAGTGGTTAACCGCAATAATTTCTTCGGTACTCAGTTCCATCCTGAAAAGTCCGGTCCGATAGGACACAAACTTCTTAAAAACTTCCTTGACCTCTAGGAGACACAGACATGATTATACCTGCAATTGATCTTATTGGCGGCAAGGTAGTCCGTCTTTATCAGGGAGATTACTCCCGTAAAACCGAATACGATGCCGATCCTCAGGAACGTTTTGACCTCTATGTGAGTGAAGGCGCAAAATTCCTGCACCTCGTGGATCTTGACGGAGCCAAGGATACATCAAAGAGACAGCTTGACGTTATCTCAGAACTGATTAAGAACACTCCGGTTCCAGTTGAAATCGGCGGTGGCATCCGTACCGAAAAGGACGTTGAGGATCTGCTGAACATCGGTACCGAACGCGTGGTTGTAGGCTCAGCCGCCGTTAAGGATCCGAAGACGGCAAAGGACTGGTTCCGCAGATTCGGCGCAGAACACATCGTTCTGGCACTCGACATCAACATTGATCCGGCTACCGGCAAAAGATTCATTGCCATCAAGGGCTGGCAGGAAAACAGTGCGGTTACCATCGAAGATCTGATTAACGATTTTGCCGAAGTGAACCTCAAGTACGTACTATGTACCGACATTTCCCGCGACGGCACCCTCAAGGGATCAAACGTGGATCTTTACAGAGATCTGCACAATATCTTCCCGCACATCGATTTCCTGGCTTCCGGCGGAATCGGCAGTCTTGATGACGTAGCGGCCGTTCGCGACAGCGGAGCCGCCGGTATCATCATCGGCCGTTCTCTGCTTGAAGGAAAATTTACTGTCAAGGAGGCTGTAAAATGCTGGCCAAACGCATAATTCCATGTCTCGACGTTAAAGACGGCGTAGTTGTTAAGGGCGTACAGTTCAGAAACCACGAGGTTATGGGCGGTATCGTTGAATTAGCCAAGCGTTATGCTGATGAAGGTGCCGATGAACTGGTGTTCTACGATATCACCGCATCAAGTGATTCGCGTGTGGTGGACAAAAGCTGGGTTCGTAAAATCGCGGAAGTAATCAACATTCCTTTCTGCGTTGCCGGCGGTATCAAGAGCGTTGAAGACGCAGCCAGAATTCTTGAATACGGTGCAGACAAGATTTCCATCAATTCACCTGCTCTGGCTGATCCAACCCTGATTACCAGACTTGCTGACCGTTTCGGCGTTCAGTGCGTAGTCTGCGGTATTGACTCCTATTATGATGAAGCTACCGATCGTTACCTCGTAAAGCAGTACACCGGTGACGTCAACAGAACACTTATCACCAAATGGACCACTCCTGAATGGGTGGAAAAGGTTCAGGAATGCGGCTGCGGTGAAATCGTTCTGAACATGATGAATCAGGACGGCATGCGCAAGGGCTATGACCTAAAGCAGCTCAAGCTTATCAGAAGTCTGGCTCACGTGCCTTTAATCGCCTCAGGCGGTGCCGGCGAAATGGTTCATTTCAAGGACGGATTCAAGGAAGCTGAATGCGACGGCTGTCTTGCAGCTTCAGTATTCCACAAGGGTATTATCCATATTCCTGAATTAAAGGATTATCTGAGAAAGGAAGGAGTGATTGTACGTGACTAATTACACCCTTAATTTTAACCCTGACGATCTTGACTGGGCCAAGGTAAACAACCAGATTCCGGTAATCGTGCAGAACTACCGCTCAGGTGTTGTTCTGATGCAGGGATTCATGAACCGCGAGGCTCTTGACAAGACTCTGGAAATCGGCAAGGTAACCTTCTACAGCCGTACCAAGCAGAGATTATGGACAAAGGGGGAGGAATCACGCCACTACCTTAATCTCAAGGCTATTACCGCCGACTGCGACAACGACTGTCTTCTTATTGCGGCCGATCCGATTGGACCTACCTGTCACAGAGGAACTGAAAGCTGCTTTGACGGACACATGCCGCTTGAAGCTTCAAATATTGCCGTATATGAAGCATCCGCTGAAACACCTCTTCCTGACGTAAACGCCCTGCTGACAAAGTTCAACGGTGAAAGCAGTAATGAGAATGCCGCAGAACTTCTGAAGGGAGTGCTTGCACTGCTGAAGCAGAAAGGCATTTCCCTGAGGGACATTGATCCTTTATTCAGAAGTGAATGCAGGCACTAACCTTTACCCGTTCATTATGATGACTTTACTGCAGTATGTGTCAGACATACTGCAGTTTTATTTTTATAAAACGGAAAATACTTTACGTTTGTTTTTAAGACGATAAAGTTCATGCCATTTCCTGATAAATAATCATACGGAATTTTTTGTTAAAAGGTAAGCGTATAGGCAATTAGGGTTATTCATTTTCCAAAAACAACGCTTTAAGATGTCACCGTATTTTACGGAGATAATCTTATGACTAAAACACATCCAAGGCATCAGCTGTGGCTGAATCAGTATTATGAACAGCAGAGCAGCGGTCTGAGCACCACTCGGTGGACTTCAGAACAGGGAATATCGTATAAGACTTATTTGAAAAGAATCAGCAGATTGAGAGAACTCGGTCTTATCAGTGGTGGTTCCGGTAAATGTAAAGAGCCGTCAGCTGATGATACCACTGAAAGCAGTTCCTTTTTCATGATTGAAGTGCCTCCGGCTACGACTGTTCATACCGCCAAAGAGCATGATAATTCCATCGT
>NZ_JNKD01000075.1:0-10535 GCF_000701925.1 Ruminobacter sp. RM87
TGTTCGTCAAGAAATTCAGAATTCCATTCTATGACGCCTTCAGTTCCGCCACCGACAATCTTGCCCACGGTTTTATTCTGCCCCGGTACCCTTCTCGGCTGTCTGAGTGTTTTGTCCCAGGCAATCTTATACGTCGTGACATAAGAGTATTTTCCCTGATTGATAATCATGAGAGGTGGTAATTTCGGAGTGTCTGTTACGGCCATAAAATCATCCATATAAACATACAATACATATGTTTATATTATACTGCAAAAAATTATGGAAGTCTCGTGTTTTCTATAACTTCCATAAAATTATTTTTCGTATATGTTTAAAACAGCAAAGTTTCGGGAGTACGATGCCTTTTGCGCAGGTTGACCGTATCATCTCAGAAATTCAGATTTAAGGAATGCATGTTATCTTCGACAGGTTTCATGAAGATGGTGCGGATTATCTGCTTTTTTTCGGTTATACTGCCTGTCAGGCAATAAGTAACAGGGGAGCTTATGACTGAAAAAGAAAAAATGCAGAAGCAGATGCTTTATGACGCCAACTACGACAGGGAACTTATCCGCGAGAGAGCGGCGGCGAAAGAGCTGTGCTACGATTTCAACAGTCTCCGTCCGTCGGACGAAGAAGGACAGCGTCGAATCATGCGTGAGCTTCTCGGCAGAACCAGGGAAGCCTTTACAATCGTCGCTCCGTTCTGGTGTGACTACGGATATAACATTGAAATCGGCGAGAACTTTTTTGCAAATCACAACACGGTCATTCTTGACGGCGGTAAAGTGATATTCGGCGATAACGTGTTTATTGCTCCCAACTGCGGATTCTATACCGCAGGTCATCCGACTGATGCCGAAAGAAGAAATGCGGGACTTGAGTACGCATATCCCATTACCGTAGGTGACAATGTCTGGATAGGTGCGGGAGTGCAGGTAATGCCCGGAGTTAAAATCGGCAGCAATGTCGTCATCGGCGGAGGCAGCGTGGTGGTAAAGGATATCCCGGACAATTGCGTGGCGGTAGGGAATCCGTGCCGCGTGGTAAGAGCCATTACCGATGAAGACAGAAAAAGATGCTGGGACAGAAATTAACTTAAGGCCTTTACCGGACTGATTTATAAAAAGAAGACTGCAGAAAAGAAAATCTCTGTTTTTCTTTCTGCAGCCTTTCTGATCGGTAAAAGGAGTTAAAAATCTCCGTTTATCAGATTTCTGTTATTTCTCCGCTTCAAAATACGCATCGATGCCGTCAGCCACGGCTTTAACGTATCTGTCCTGAAAATCTGGATTCAGAGCCATTTCCTCATCTCTGGGATTGGTGATTACCGCCGTTTCGAGAAGCACGGCCGGAATGCTGCGGCGCAGTATGTAAAGATTGCGGCGGTCATAGACTGCAAGGTCGTCATTTACCAGAATCATTCTCTTGTCATTTCTGTGGTACAGGTTGGGCACCATTCTGCTGTTCTTAAGATATGAGCTGATGGCATATGACAGTATGTATGATTTCCGAAGCTGCGGGTTTCCGTCGGAAATCATCACGCAGTAGCCGTTAGCCCTGTCCGTTCTGCAGGTCTTGTTTTTTGTCCATTCGCAGTCCTTCTCATGAACCGAGTCATGATGCAGGGATACAAGGATGTCATGTTTTCTGATTTTCGCCACTCTGTTTTTTAGCGGTGACTTCTCCAGAAGGGTACGGGTGAAGTCCACGGAGTATCCGCGTTTTCTGAGTTCCTTTTCGAGCTTCAGGGCCAGATTATGGTTGAGTACGAATTCACTGACGCGGTATTCGGTGGAGACGGCTCCGTAGTCTTCATAATCATGTCCCGGATCCAGCAGTATGCTGATGGAGGAGTGCGCGGCCACGGCTTCTCGGGAATAAACGGTCTTGGATATTTCCTTTGGTGATTTTATCTTTATGTCAGGGGTGGCGAAGGCTTTGTTTATGCTTTCGGGATTAATCTTTCCCTTCTTTTTCTTTCCGCCTTTTTCCTTCGGGGAATCACTGTTCCGCACGTTCTGTTCTGCCGTAACGGAAGTTTCGTCGAAGGCATCATCAGGCTGGGTTTCATCACCGGCATTCTCTTCAGGTTTGTTATCGGACGGATCGGCGATGATTAGGAGCGAGCCCGGAGTGCTGCCGGGCTGATGTTCGTTTTCCGGACGGGAAAAAGCGTCCGGATGGAGGCAGTTTTTCATAACATGGGTGATGGTATCCGTTCCGTGACCGTTAACGGCAGCCTCATCCCCGGCCTGAACTTCAGGACATAGACACATGGCGGCAATTAAGGCGGCGATTCCCGGAACGCCGGTTTCTGAAAAGAATCCCTTTCCCGTAAACAGAGACTTAAGTAAATTCCCGTCCTTTGACATGAAAAACCTCCTGAAGATGACATACGGTAAATATTCTAACGTTTACCGTTCTCCCGTTACAGTACGGCGTTGCACTGTTGCTCGGAAGGTCAAAAAAAATCGTGAAGCAGTATCCGTTATTTCAGCTTCATTCCGTATGCCGAAGCTTTTTCCGGTTAAAACAGACTGAAACTGTCTGAATTCTGTTTTGATGGTATTAAATAATTATATTTATCTAAAATAATCTATTTATGAATATTCCCGATGGTTAAAATAGATATTAAGTTAAATAACGATTTTTATTTATTAGAAAAGCAATTAAGATAATAAAAGTGTTTGTTTTATAAAAATATTTTACAATTTTTTCAAAAAATGAGACATCGTATACAGATGTGCAAGGCAATTAATGAAAGAATATAACGCACAATAAATCAGCTTATGATGTTCCGCAGGTGAATAAAGGAGTGAAAACGGTTGGTTTTCAGAACGGCGGAGCACGGAGAAATAAAAATAGCAAAACCGGAAACTTATAAAAATAATCAATAATTAATACCATAGGAAAGACTAATGACTGATATCAAATTTGAAATAGTAGAGGAGCTGGCTGTTATTTCCGAAAACCCTAAGGGGTGGCGCAAGGAGCTTAACCTTGTTTCCTGGAACAATGCCGCCCCTAAGTACGATCTGCGTGACTGGGCCCCTAATCATGAAAAGATGGGCAAGGGCGTAACCATGACCAAGGATGAGCTCAATTCACTGCGCGCGGCTCTTGGTTCAATCGCAGGATGATTTCCCCGTGAATATCAGCGGGGATGCCCCGGTGTTTCCGCTGATATTCTTTTTTTTGCTACATGCGCTGCCGTACGCTTTTTCTTATGAAAAACACCGTTACCGGCAGTTTCCTGAAAATCAGGCCGGAAACGCCTGATTTTTCTGAAAACGGACGGATGCGTTCAGCATAATCCGTGAATCCTGCAATAAATTCAGGCTGAAACCTTTTAATACAAGAAATTTTGTTACAATACTGTATAATATGCATTGAATTGTACGATGTGTGTTTAAACGATTTCTGTTTTTCAGAATAATTATAAAAACCGGTATTGCAGATGCTGATTGATGTAACTCAGGATAATCTTTATATTTCTCTCTGTTCACGCAAGCTCAGAGCCGACAAGACCTCATACATTGAAGAGGTCGACAATGCTGTTTCAGAAGGTCACAATTTCATATCCCTGTGCGCACCGGGCGGACTGGGCGTGTCCACCTTTGCCGACATGGTAGGGGCTTTCTACAATGAAAAGACCGAGACCTCCGTATTCTGGGGAACCGATATAGTCAAGTCTGCGGACACTTTCGCCAAAAGAGGCAGGTACGCGGTACTTACCTTTGATTTCATGGAAGTTAACAACACCACTCAGTACAACAGATTCATTACCGACCTCTGCGAACAGACCGCACAGGCCATCAGGACTCTTTATCCTGAAACCGGAAAACTGCCGAAATACGACTGGGCGGCACAGCTTAAGACCCTGAGTGCTGATACCGGCAGAAAGCTGGTGCTGATATTCAAGAATTTTGACAGGGTACTGCGCTTTGTAACCCGTACCGCTGATTTTCTGAATGCCTGGCGCAGGCTCTGGGCAGGTCTTATCGAAAGCAGCCGCAGGGACGGTTTTATCTATCTTGCCCTGGCAGGTACCCACATTCCCGGGATTACCGATATGCTGGTTCATCCTGAACATCCGGGGGCAGGTTCACTTTTCTACAATCTTTCCTCAGAGAAGCAGACCGGTTCTACCCGCATGTTCGGCTGGTGCGGTATCACCTTCGAGGAAATGACCACCATTCTGAAGGCAAGCTTCTCCGAACTTGATTCCGATGAACTGTACGACTGGTGCGGTCATTATGACGGGGGACTGGTAAAGCCGAGCACTCTGTTCACCTCAATTGAGGCCAGGGACATGTTCATCACCTCCAATGTGAGCAATGCCATCTGGTTTGTGAGAGACAGTCTCGGCAGCGGAACCGGAGCCTATCTTCTCTGCGGTGACATCGGCGTGGCCAGACTTCTTAACGGAGAAGTGGTGAACATGAAGGAGGTCAGCCAGTATGATCCCCGCGTAAATACCGGCTACGCCAGGGAAATCTATGCCTATACCAGAAGATTCCTGCAGATTCTCTATGCGGAGGGGCTGGTATCACTGGTAACACAGACTGACAGCCGTCTTGACGTGGCGGAACTGGTGAATACCGAGATCGTTATGGCGGTGGCAGATGAGGTTAACTCCAACAGTGATTACCTCAGAGACCTGTGTTCTCTGGTTTCACGCAGGGAACAGATTGAGCAGGCGATTGAGGATGCTGATGCCTCCGTGCTCGGCGAAGTGCTGAGGGATTATCTCCTGCTGCAGAAGAAGTACCTCGGAAACCGCAGCAGCATAACCATCTGGCAGGCGGTTTATGACTTTATTTCCGATATGGAAAACTATGAGATTATCACCTTCGGCAACATCTTCATTCTGAAGGATATCGGCGGTTCCGAGAGCTATTCGGTTATTGCCGTGGCCGTGAATGTCGATGAAAACAGATTCCTTGATGAAACTCTTAACCTGAGACTCAGATCCGGCGCCTTCAGAAAGCTGATTAACGGTTACACCGGCAGAATCTGTGTCATGGCCTATAATTTTGTTCTGTCAAACGACAGCGAGCCAAAGGTTTCAGCGCGTTCGGCTCTTCTTGCCTAGGCGTCATTCATTTTTCAGATCTGCTGCGAAGCGGTGTCAGGACTGACTGACACCGCTTCGATCTTCATGGGGTCTGTATTGTCGTTTTTTCCGGAGAATCAGGAGGTCATTACGGTCATGGTCTTTTTAATCAGATTTACTGAAGCCTGCACATCCCCGTCCATTTCAATTCCGTTTAAATACATCAGGCTCAGAATAAAAAATGCCCGGCACGTCCCTGACTTAAAGCGCCTTCCCAACCCTTGCCGTCAATTTCGATCATATAGAATTTTCCATCAGGCGTAATTTTTGCCGAATATTTTAAATAATCTTGAACGTTCATATAAATTCCTTTAAGATGTCTAAGAAAGCCTCATATTTCAGAGGCTTTTAAAAATCACTTCAGAGATTGGCTGATTATAAGCCTTGCGAGCGATTCACCAATCTCTTTGTGACGCGGTATGGTAAACATATAGCCATTCCTGCTGTACCACTTATCGTGGTTCGAGCCTTTTCCTGGCTTTGCTCCGTTTGCACATACCGCTTTTTCAGGGGCCGGCTTCCTGATTTTTACCTAATTGCTTTTTTTTCAAGGCATCACCGGCATTAAGCTGTTTATCAGACTTTATGTCTGGTATAAATATAAAGTACTTTGTTTATATGTAATACATGCGACATACATGTAAATCATTTATTTTTACGTACTCCATGAAGTGGAATCTGGACTGAATAAACAAAAAAAGACCTGAAACCTGTAATGCCTCTGCAAGCCGGACAAACCTGCGGGAACTTTTTATTTTGAGTGCCGGGCGTTTTTCAGAAAATCAGCTGCGGCAATGTGTGTTAAAATTAGTGCCCGGATTCATTCCCGTTTCATGAACCTGATAATGAAGTCCGCCGCCAAATCTGAAAAGGCAGGGCTTTCCGCCGGGATCATGACAAAGTTAAAAACCAGGTCGCCGTCAATGGAGTATAAGTGCGTATGTCTGATGCCAAATTCATTAAAACAGTTCTGATTCTCTGTTTTGCCAGCTGTGTGGCGCCTCTTGCCACGGATATGTATCTGCCGTCGCTTACCACTATTGCCGGAGTCATGAATTCCTCCATTAACGATATGCAGCTTACCGTAAGCGTATTCTTCGGAGGTTTTGCCGTGGGGCAGCTTTTTTACGGTCCGGTATCCGATGCCCTGGGACGCAGGAAGATAATTCTGGCGGGAACTCTGCTCTTTACCCTGGCTTCTCTCGGAGCCGTGCTTACCACTGATTTCAGGGTGTTTTTCTGCATGAGACTTCTTCAGGCTTTAGGCGGAGCCGCCGGAGCGGTAATCGCCAATGCGGTGATGAAGGATATTTTCAGGGGAACACAGTTCAACAGAGCCATAAATCTTTCAATGATAGCCATGAGTCTTGCTCCGCTGGTGGCTCCGACACTTGGCGGTTTCCTTGCCGGTTTCGGCTGGAAATACTGTTTCTATCTGCTGACCTTCATCGGGGTGATGATTCTGATATTCATAGGCTTCGGTATAAAGGAATCGCTCCCCGTCGAAAACAGACAGCCTCTTAATTTCAGAGCCGTGGCCGGAAACTACCGCCGAATCCTGGGACATCGCGGTGTCTGCGGTTCGGTGCTGGCTCAGGCCATGAACTGTGCCGCCATGTTTGCCTTTATTTCCGGGGCCTCTTCCGTGTATATGGGAATTTACGGTCTGGACAGCATGACCTTCGGCATCGTGTTCGCCATGAACGTGGTGACCATTATGACAGTGGTAAGCTTTACCGGTTTCTTCGTTAAAAGATTCGGCTTCATGCCTACTTTCCTGAGTGCTCTCTGTCTGAGTGCCACAGGCGGAACCCTGCTTCTCGCAGGCGCACTGGTGGAGGTCGAGAGCATCGTACTGGTGATTATTCCGGTGGTGATGACCGTGTGTACGGTGGGGCTTGTGGGGGCCCTCAGTACCACCTACACTCTGGGCAAGTTTCCGGAAATGACCGGAACCGCTTCGTCCGTAATGGGATTCATGCGTTTCGGACTCGGTTCAATTGCCGGACTGGTGTTCAACTGCATTCCCGGTAAATCAGCGGTACCAATGGCAGGAACCATGTTCGTACTGTCAGTCGGAGCACTGCTGGTGTTCCTGTTAAGCCGCAGATACCGCAGGGACGATCCGGCGATTCCCGGAGCCGTGAAAGAAAAGGTGACTGCTGCTGAGAAATAAAGGCTGACGGCTTTTCTAAGCAGTGCGTATGATGTAGGATATCTACGGAAAATACTGCGGATACGTCAGCATGCTGAAAGCTGAATTACGGTGATAACAGAATTAAGGAGGTCTCATGAGTGAGGCTTGTGAAGGTTTAAAACTGGATTTGCACAATCATTCCAACAGGTCAGACGGAGCACATACTCCCGCCGAGGTCGTCAGAAAGGCTGAAGCCGCCGGCATCAGAGTGTTCGGTCTGTCCGATCATGACAATGTATCCGGAATAGATGAGGCATATGAGGAATCCCTGAAGACCTCGGTAAAGCTGGTGGCCGGTGTTGAGATTTCCACTCCGAAAAAGATTCACATTCAGGGACTCTGTCCTGACATCAGAAACGAATGCCTCACATCTCTTCTGAAACAGCAGGACGAAAAAAGAAAGGAGCATACCAGGGAGCTCTGCCGGAAATTGAATGCCGCGGGAATCATGGCCGATTACGATGACCTGATGAACTCCTTTCCCGGAACCGTAAACAAGTACAGCGTATCTCAGTATCTGCTGAAGAAAAAGCTTGTTAATCTCAGTTCTCCGGATGATGTATATCGTAAATATTTCGGGATCGGCGGTGAGATACAAATCGGGGAAGCCGGCTGGTGTAAAATGGAAGAGGCTGTTGAATGCATTCTGAAGGCCGGAGGTATTCCCGTTCTTGCCCACATCTGGCGTTACTTTGATCCTAAAAAGCCTGAAAACACCAGGGAAAGAAGACTGGAAAAAATGCATGATCTGGCTGAACGCTTCAAAAAAGCAGGCGGCGAGGCCATGGAAACTCTGGGATGCAGACAGGGGGAGACGGAAGATTTCAGGTACGAACTGACTTATCCTACAGAGCTTGCTCTTGAGTTTGATCTGTATGCTTCCTGCGGTACCGATTATCACATGGACAGCAAATCTCCTTTAGGAGCCGAGTATGTCTTTGATAAAAGGCTCAAGCCCGTATGGATGCACCCGAAATTCCATTTCTACAGGCCTGAGAACTGATTACAGTTCTTGCGGCTTCCTAAAAGGAATCAGAAGATTTTGCGGTTGAACGGATCCGCGCGGCAAAGGTGAAAACATGAAACGAAAGGATCGGGTAATGCGGAAGGATGAGGTCAGAGTCATGAAGATTGCCAGAGAGGCTCTTTTTGAATTCATTTATGAAAAGTTCATTGAGGAACAGTAAGAGTTTCCTGATGCTGAAGCCGCGTCAGTGTCTGATTTCTTCGATATTGATCCGTCATCCGGAGAATTCATTTTCTGCGCCATTGAAGGTGAGGATGAAAACGGCAATCTGCAGACACTTCCAAAAAAGTTGATCTTAAAAAGGTAATGCACCGCATTCCTGATACCGCATCCTCGATGGTTTCTTCAGAAAAACGCTGCCGTAAATATACCACTGATGAGCTTGAGAATCCGTCAGAAGACTGAGTCACCGCATCAGGGCAGGGGAATCCGGGCTGCCGCGTTCAGCTGATTCTTATACGATATACAATTACGGATTGTTGCCGGGACCTTATTTTAGGAGGCCATAAATCAGTTTTTCTAGTGGAATTTAATCGTTATATCAAAGCAAGCCACATTTTGGGGCTTTTCACGGAAGTGTTGGAAGCTGACTTATAAAAACAAACAGGTATATTAATAACACAAAAGCAGTAACCTGTAGTATGAACCCCGTTATTGATCACTTGATTGATAACGGGGTTTTATTATGAAATTAACTTATGAACAAAAGTTATTAGTTATTGAAGATTACTTTAAGATTGGTTCTTCATCGACAGCAAATAAATGGGGGTTGAATTATAATTACGTAAGAGAATTAGTAAGATTACTTCAAAATAATTCCTTGCAGGCTCATGGTAAAAAAAATATATATACACCAGATTTCAAAATTAAAGTTGCTAAAGCATATGCTAATGGAAAAGGATCATTACGTGAATTATCAATTAAATTTGGAATACCGAGCAATTCGATAATAATCAAATGGTATGATATTTATCAGTCACAAGGCGAAGAGGGACTGAGAAATATGAAAAAGCAAGGTAGACCAAGAAATTCAGAAACAAAATCAACTAAAAGCAAGGTAAAGGTAAATGTAGATAAGCTTCTTCAATCAGAAAAATCATTTTCAGAATACTCTCCAGAAGAAGAAAAAGCCTTAAAAGAAGAACTTCTAAGACTTCGCTGCCATGAAGAATTCTCAAAAAAATTCGAGGCCTTAGCCCAAGACTATCTAAGAAAGAAAACCAACAAATAAAAGCTCAATTAGTGCTTGAGCTAAGGCCTAAATACCCATTCAAAATGCTTTTAGAAGAAGCTCATATGAGTAGAGGATCATACCTTTACCAGCTGCGTAAAGCTCCTTCTAAGTGTTTAGATGCAGTCTATAGTGAGCAGATTGCTGCAATCAGGAAGATTCATTCTGATAGCAAGGAACGCTATGGATACAGACGTGTAATGTATGCCTTACGCAACCAGGGCATGCATCTGAACCACAAGACAGTTCATAAGCTGATGCATCACCTGCGGCTTCAGGGGGCTCATCCTAAAGTATATAAGAAATACAACTCTTACAAAGGTACTGTAGGAAAGATAGCGCCAAACATACTTAACAGAGAGTTCAATCCTCCTAAGCCAATGACCAGCTTTGCAACAGATATTACCGAATTTGCCATTGCAGAAGGTAAGTTATACCTGTCACCAATCATTGATATGTGTACCAATGAGATTGTTGCCTATGATGTTGCCAGACATACAACCTTTGACCAGATTAACCGTATGTTAAAACGATTTGAAAATGTACTCGAAGAGAATAAAGTCTCAGGAGCTTTAGTTCATTCAGACCAAGGTTGGCAATACCAGCATATCAATTATTGCAACTGGCTTAAAAAGCATAACCTAATCCAAAGCATGTCCAGAAAAGCTACTACTCATGACAACATCATGATTGAGATATTCTTTGGAAGAATGAAAGTTGAAATGTTTTATGGAAAAGAAAAGACCTTTAAGGACTTAAACGACTTAGAGAAAGCTATTAAAGATTATATAAATTGGTACAACACTGACAGAGTTTGTAAAAAGCTAAAAGGCCTGTCCCCAATTAATTTCAGGAAACAAGCCTTAAATTCTGTTAGTATGACCTAGAAACTTAAGTGATCAATTTCTGGGGCCATACTACCTGAAGGTCACTGCTTTAAAAAATTCTCAGGATGTTTTCTATTTACAGAAAGATTTTC
>NZ_JNKD01000076.1:0-10088 GCF_000701925.1 Ruminobacter sp. RM87
ATCCTTTCTCTGTGATTTCAGATTACAGATATACTTCTCGGTATTTTTAATCAGGTCATCCTTAAACTGCACCTGACCGAATATTTTATCTTCAGACATGCCATAACCTGGTTCAAAAGAGCACAAAGTAAAGTTAGAAGAGTGGACATCCATTCCAATATATATTATCTTATTCATAACGACCTTCATTCAATGTATGTAGTAAATTCATTCAATGTATGCGGTAAATCCGTTTCTGTTTTATTAACGTCTACAGTTTACACGGTAAATCCACGATTTGCATTCATTCGTGGAGGTCGTTTCATATTGTCTTTCGCCAAATGAATCGTCACAGTATTTTTCCCCGTGAAGGTGAAAGGAAGTGGAGTCCATGTGTATGCATTGCACATCCTGCTTCAGCTTTTTCATGCAGGAAAGTGACAGTTCAACAAACAGGTTGGATACATCTGCCTGAAACAGTCCATCCAGCAATCAGCCGAAGGCATCATCGTTAAGATATGAAACATCAAAGTTTTCACCAAAAAGTGTCTTAACATCAACGTTTCTGAAAAATGTTGGCGACAGATACATCGGCTTTGATACGTAGCTCATGGCATTTACGAGCATGCTGACAAACAGCTGGCCATTGCTTAATTTCTGATTGTTTGACAGTTTGGGAAGTCGGTTATCAATAAATTCTTCTATACCAAGATGTCTGCATGTTGAAACTACTAGTCCATAGTGATCTGTACTTAAAAAATGAGGTCTTATACTGTTCATGAGCTTAATTTCTTTAGGTTAATTTTTCAGTATAAAACCATTAAAATTGTACAATTAATAGTCATGTATGCAAAATATATGATATACATCACATAAAATATGATTATTTGATCAAATATTGATCAAATAATTGTTGAAATTCAACTGCGGAACGTCGGTTATATGTGGATATCTGTTGATTGATATTGAGTATTGTTTACGAAATACTGGGGATAATTATTTGTTGTTTAAATAATAATCAGTATGAGTTGTTAACAAAAAGATGTACACATTTAATTGAATGATTGTTCACAATAAGAACATGCAAAACAGTGGGTAACTATATTTTGATGAAGTTAATATTTTATGAAAATATTTTCATGTAAATTGTGATAATTTATCAAGTAATTAAATATGTTTTTTGTAAACACGTTATAGACAGACTATTATTAATATTATCCGCATTAGTCTAAAATTTTGATTGTAGCATTTTTTATTTATTCGTAATGTAGTATATTCTAACAGCATGCTGTTGATTTCCTGTGATTAAAATGTATTAAACGTGTTGACTGATGTATTCAAATTTTTATCCTTCGTAAGGAATTAAGGTTTTTTGTTTTTTTACGATGCTCTGACTCTAACTGTAGCTTTTTATTAGGTGGTATATTGCTGAGTAGAGTGAATGATTATAACTAGATAGAGTGATAAAATACCAATATGAAACTGATCAGAATCTGTGCTTTATTTGTTATATTATTACCTGCAGTTTTTCTGCTTCTGGCTGATGCCGTGGCAGAGGAACCGTCTAAGGTTGTGCGCGTAGGTTGGTTTGATTCTTCTTACAATAACATTGATGGTTCAGGAAGACGAACCGGTTATTCTTATGAATATCAACAAAAGATAGCCGCATACACCGGATGGAACTACGAATATGTTGAAGGTAACTGGGGACAGCTTGTACAAAAGCTCATTAATGGTGAAATTGACATGCTTGGAGGTGTGTCCTATACGGAAGCACGTGCAAACGTTGTTCTGTTTTCTTCATATCCAATGGGAACAGAGGAATATTATCTGTTTATAGATGGAGACAAGGTAGCGGAATATAACGAAGATTTTTCTTACTTCAACGGCAAGAAGATAGGTGTAAATAAACAGAGTGTTCAGCTGGAATTTTTCAAGGAGTGGGAGAAACAGCAAAATATTCAGACTGAACTGATTGAACTCCCTGATGGTGAGTCAAAATCAATGAAACTCCTGAAAGATGGTGAGATTGATGGTTTTGTATCTGTGGATAATTATCTTTCTGTTGAAAACATTGTACCAGTGGTAAAGATTGGTTATTCAGATTTCTATTTTGCCGTAAGCAAAAAAAGATCAGACATTCTGGATGAACTGAATGTTGCCATGGGGAAGATTCAGGACGAAAACCGTTATTATGGCGATGAGCTGTTCATTAAATATATTCGTAATTCAAGCGCAATCACTTATCTCACTCACGATGAACAGCAGTGGTTATCAGAACACAAAACAATCAGAGTTGGATACGTGGATGATTATCTTGCTTATTGCGCTAAGGATAAAGAAACAGAACAGGTAACAGGGGCTCTCAAGGATTATTTACATAAGGCCAGAACCAGTTTTTCCAATGGCATATTAAATTTTGAAACAAAAGCCTATGATTCAATTTCCGATGCCATGTCTGCAATGCAGAGTGGGGAGGTTGATACTGTATTCCCTTCAAATCTGAGTGTTTATGATGCTGAAGAGGCCGGTGTTCTTATTACACCTTCCATTGTTAATGCGAATCTTTATCTTGTGGTTCAAGCATCAAATGTTGAATATCTGAAAGATATGCGGTACATAAAAGTTGCAGTAGTCGGTGGTGATGATAATTTTGAATCCATAGTGAAAACCAAATATTCCGACTGGCAGATATATAACTGTGACAATGTTCATGCGTGTATAAGAGACGTGGCCAATGGGAAGGCTGAAGGTTTTTTGATTTCCAACTACAGGTATAACAGTATCAGCAGACTGTGTAGCCAGTATCGTCTTGTTGCATTGGATACGGCAAAGGATCTGGATTTTAGATTTGCCGTAAAAAAAGGAGACATGGAACTCTATTCTATTGTTGCCAAAACCACAAACATTGTACCTACATCCTACGTCCATGCCTCATTGACCAAATACTTTTCTGAAGAAGGAAAAATGACAGTATGGGAACTGATTTGCGACAATAAGGCAATTGTGATTTTCCTGATTACGTTAATTATTTCGATGTTATGGCTTATTGTGGTACAGAATCGCCTTATACGTGCCAAGAAAGAAGCCAAGGAACACAGTATGAAGGCTCAGGAATTAAGTAATCGTGTTTTTGTGGATGCCCTTACAAGTGTTCGAAACAAAGGCGGATATGATGATTACATACTGCATTTGAAAGAAAGAATTAAAAAGAAGGATGTTGTGGAATTCGGTATCTGCATGTTTGACTGTGATAATCTTAAAGTTATTAATGATAACTACGGACATGAAAAAGGGGATGTGTATTTAAAAACTGCTGCAAAGGCAATCTGTGAAGTATTTCAGCACAGCCCTGTATTCAGAATAGGCGGAGATGAGTTTACTCTGATTTTATTGAATGAAGATTTTAAGAATCGTACAGAATTGATCAATCTGTTTAAGGTAAACTGCAATACTGTTAACGAACAGGCAAAAAATGATTGGGAGCAGATTCATATTTCGATAGGATTGGCTATCAGTGAATTAAGTAACATGGCGTCTGTTGATGATGTTATGAGAAAAGCGGATCAACTGATGTATGAAAATAAGAGAAAAAGGAAGGGGAGCAAAGAAGTCCGTTAATCTGTCGTTTTCACAATGTTGGAAGAAAGTTGACTTACAACAGGCTTCTAATGATATACAATAGGTCATGCTTAGGTGATAATCAGGGTTTCACTTTGAAAAGACGGGGCCAGTAGATGTTTAATTTTTTAAAAATCTTTTCCAAGACTGAATGCTACCATTCAAAGTTTATTGTTGAGGGTATGCGGTGTGAAAAATGTGCAGCCAGAGTAATTTCTGCTGTCTCACAGCTTACCGGTGTGCTGAAAGTTGAAGTTTTTATTGAAAAGGATCTTGTTAACGTTTATTCAGATTATGAAATGGAACTGTCTGTTATCGAAGCTGTTATCTCTGACTGTGGATATAAAATTAAAAGCAGTCAAAACCTCGGCAGTGTAATGGTTCGAATCTAACAATGACTAATATCAATAGTGAAATACTGCAGTCAATGAATATAAAGCTGTATTCATTGCGAAAGCCTTCCTTAATAAAAAATGCATCCTCGGAAAACCTGTATTCAGATGTCCTGCGAAGTTTTCCGTTTTTTATTTTTGTCGGTGAAGACAGATATAATAAGGAATGGGTTTTTAATCTTGTAGGATATCTGAAATACATATCCTATCCATGCGGATGGTATGGAAAGGTGAGTGTAAATGCTGAAAGCACTTTAACCATATGTCCTGCTTCAATAAAGGTACTTCCTGATAATTCTGCCCCGGATATTCCTGTCTACCCAGGAGAGAGTGGAAAAAGAAATTTATGGAGCGTTGTGAAAAAATATGTTCAGGAAGTTGAAAAACTTGGAATCGTCAGAACCAGGGTTGAAAAACCATGCTTCATTATAGAGAGTCCGGAAAAGTGCAAGTGGATATTTAATCTGGCTGGTTTTTTTGATTATAACGATATTCCTTTTTCCTGGAATAAAGATGACAGTGACGGGAAAACCATATATATCGGTTTTGATACTGATGATTTTGCCGATAGAAAGATTGTTATTACAGGTAATGGCGAACTTGAGCAGAAAAAACAGGTTTTCAATGAGCTGCTTGGCAGAGGATTCTTGGAAACGGAAAACGGCAGAATAAAGTTGGGAAAATATTTTACTGAAAATGGAAATAAAGAGAATTCACCGGAATGAGCTGGATGCATATCTAAAGCGAATTTTGAGCATTGAACAGCTAGTTCAGGTGCACCCGTGGACTGAAAAGAATATTCTTGAGTCGATTGCAGATAATTACAGATTTTATGTCCTGCTCGATAATGATAATGTTGCGGGCTATGCTGTGTATGACTTTGTACTTGATGAATCCACTCTGCAGAATATTTCAATTTCAGCAGAGTATCAGGGAAAAGGATATGGAAAAAAGCTTCTTCTTGAAAGCATAAAACAGTTAAAAGAAGAGCTGAAAATTGTCAAAGTTATGCTTGAAGTCAGAATTTCCAACAATAAAGCCATTAATCTTTATAAAAGTGTGGGCTTCGAAGAGGACATGATAAGAAAAAATTATTATCCTATGCCCGACGGCTCAAGAGAGCATGGTGTGCTGATGAGTCTTTCGTTTTCTTAAAACTTAATACCATGGTTTTTTAAGTAAAAATATTTTTAAATATAAGTTTTCTAATTATGAAGATTCATAAATTGTTTTCTGTAATAGCCTCTCTGGTGATTGGTGCCGCATGTTTTGGCACGGCAGAGGGCAAAATCCTGCGTTATGTGGATGAAAACGGTGTTGTTTATTACACTGATGATGAAAATTCGGCACAGAGTAGCGGGTATCAGTACGATTCTTATGACGACTGGGGTGAACCAGAGCAGGATAAGGTATCGTTAAGTTTTGATCCTGAAACTCATAAACTTTATATTGTTAATGAATTTGCCAGTGAAGTAACGGTAAAGATCAAAGCGTCAGATAAATCCCTGATTAAGGATACCAATATTCCTTTTGATGAACCTATTGAAGTCGAGGGAAATCAGAATTATCTTGTCGGCTATGTTATTTATGGCGGCGAGGGGGAACTTACATTATCCAGAACCTTTGATATAGGTAAGATATTCCGTGGTTCGGATTCCTTTTACTATACAACCAATCCTAATGAACTTATTGTTCCGTTTAAAGGGGCTTTCAAGGTTACTCAGGGATGGGAAGGCGGTTTTACTCATCAGGGGCCTAAAAACCGTTACGCAATTGATGTGGCAATGCCGGTGGGAACTCCTGTGCTTGCTGCTAAAGCAGGCAAGGTCGTTGATATGAGAATGGGATCAACATCTGGCGGAAATAATCCAAGTTTCAGACCAATGGCCAACTACATAAGAATTCAGCATGATGACGGTACAATTACAGTGTATGTTCATTTAAAGGGAAATTCTCAGTATGTCAGAGTAGGGGATGTTGTTAAGCAGGGGCAGATAATCGCACAGTCCGGTAATACAGGATATACAACAGGTCCTCATCTGCATTTCGCTTTGCAGACCAATACTCCTTCAGGAGTTAAATCCATCAAGTTCAAGCTGAACGGTGTTGAACCTCTCAGTGGAGTTCTTCTGCAGAACAGATAAAACAGAAATCAGCTTTCATTTAGAGAAAGGAGCCGAAGAATATTCGGCTCCTTCAGTCGGCATAAATTCCTAACTATATATACGTAAAGTATTCCAATTAAGTGCATAAAAATTTATAAAAGTACGACTCTTCGTAGAAGAAATCGTTTTTTCTGAATAAATATGTAAATTCACGTTATGATAAATAAAAAAAATCGTAAAAGAACAGGAGTGTGAATAAGTAACTAATATTGCGTGATAAAGTGAGTAAATACAAAGGTTTATAAAAAGATAAAATCAATGTCTTAATAAAATTTATTTGAAAAAATCTGTACTGAATAACATTTTTAATGCATATTTATGTAAATATTAGTGTATAATTCACTGTTATTTGTGACAAACATAACTATAACTTTTAAATATTTTTTTTATTTAGGAATGTGAATAAATGCAGATAGGTATACCTAAGGAAAGCTTTGCGGGAGAAACTCGCGTTGCTGCAACACCTACTACAGTTACCGCTCTCCAGAAGTTAGGTTTCACTGTTCTTGTTGAATCAGGTGCAGGTGAAGCTGCCAACTTTGCAGATGATGCATATGTAGCTGCAGGTGCAACTATTGGTAATAGTGCTGATGTTTGGTCTAGCCCACTCATCTACAAGGTACTTGCTCCAAATGATAAAGAAATTGAAAAGCTCAAAGAAGGTACTACTTTAGTATCATTCATTTGGCCTCGCCAGAATCCAGAGCTCGTAGAAAAGCTCAATGCTAAGAAGATTACTGTTTTAGCAATGGATATGGTGCCTCGTATTTCAAGAGCTCAGGCTCTCGATGCTCTTTCATCAACCGCAAACATCAGCGGTTACAGAGCAGTTGTAGAAGCAGCTCATGAATTCGGCCGCTTCTTCTGCGGTCAGGTTACTGCAGCAGGTAAGGTTCCACCAGCTAAGGTTCTCGTAATCGGTGCAGGTGTTGCCGGCCTCGCAGCAATCGGTGCTGCAAGTTCTCTCGGTGCTATCGTTCGCGCTTTCGATACCCGTTTAGAAGTAGCTGACCAGATTCACTCAATGGGTGGTGAATTCTTAAAGCTTAACTTCAAGCAGGAAGACGGTGGTTCTTCTGACGGTTATGCTAAGACCATGAGCCCTGAATTCATCAAGGCTGAAATGGAACTCTTTGCAGAACAGGCTAAGGAAGTTGATATCATTATCACTACCGCTGCTATTCCTGGTAAGAAGGCTCCTTTACTTGTAACTGCTGATATGGTTGCAAGCATGAAGGCTGGTTCTGTAATCGTTGACCTGGCTGCTGCTACCGGCGGTAACTGCGAATGCACCGTTCCTGGTGAAGTTGCTCTTACCACCAACGGCGTTAAGATTATCGGTTATACTGATTTACCTTGCCGTTTACCAACTCAGTCTTCACAGCTGTATTCTACTAACCTGGTTAACTTAACCAAGTTATTATCAAAGGAAAAAGATGGTAACATCAATGTAAACTTTGAAGATGTTGTATTACGCAACATGACCATCGTAAGAGATGGCGAAGTTACCTTCCCGCCTCCACAGATCAGTGTAAGTGTTGCTCCACAGAAGCCGGCAGCTGCCGCTCCTGCAAAGGAAGAAAAGAAGCCTGCAAGTCCGGCAGTTAAGTATGCAGTTCTTGCCGCTCTCGTAGTAGTTATGTCATTAATCGGCTTTGTTGCTCCTGAATCTTTCTTACCTCACTTCACCGTATTCGTTCTGTCATGTGTAGTAGGTTACTATGTTGTATGGAATGTAAGTCATTCACTTCATACTCCTTTAATGGCTGTAACTAACGCTGTTTCAGGTATTATAGTTGTTGGTGCTCTTGCTCAGCTCGTAAGCACTTCAACCTATCAGCCTAACGCGTTAATTTATGTTTTATGTCTGGTTGCTATTCTTATTGCTTTCATCAATATCTTTGGTGGTTTCGCAGTAACCAAGCGTATGCTTAAGATGTTCAGAAAGGATTAAGGAGATAATTAAGAAATGACTGGTTTAATTCATGTAGCATACATTATCTCCGCCTTACTCTTTATTTTGAGTTTGGCTGGATTATCTAAGCAGGAAACTGCCAGATTAGGCTGTACCTCCGGTATTATCGGTATGGTTATCGCCTTAGCTGCTTCACTCGTAAACGTAAATACCTGCTGGGGCTGGGTTATCATCGGTGTAGCAATCGTTATCGGTGCCGGTATCGGTCTGTATCTTGCTAAGAAAGTTGAAATGACTCAGATGCCAGAACTCGTTGCAATGCTTCACTGCTTCGTTGGTCTTGCTGCCGTTTTAGTTGGCTTCAACAGCTTCTTCAGCCTTGAACCAAGTGCTGTTTCAAATGCTATTAGCATTAATGTTCCAGCCGGTGCATCTCCTGATCAGATTGCCGAGCTTCAGAAGATGTCTGCCGATGCTATCAAGAAGGCCTCTGAAGTTTCAGTAGATACCGGCTTAAGCGGAAAGGAATTATATATTCACCTCGTTGAAATTTTCCTTGGCGTATTCATCGGTGCTGTAACCTTCACCGGTTCTATCGTTGCTTACGGTAAGCTTAACGGTTCATTCAAGCTCGTTATTTTCAAGTCAAAGGCTCTCGTATTACCTGGTAAGAACCTTCTGAATGTTTTAGCTCTGGTTATTTCAGCCGTATTAATGGTTGTATTCCTCGCTACAAATTCATATACAGTTCAGTTAGGCTGTCTTATCCCAATGACCATCATCGCTTTCGCATTCGGTATTCATCTGGTAGCTTCTATCGGTGGTGCTGATATGCCTGTAGTAATCTCAATGCTGAACTCATATTCAGGTTGGGCTGCAGCTGCTGCTGGTTTCATGCTTGATAACGACTTACTCATTGTTACTGGTTCATTAGTAGGTTCTTCAGGTGCAATCCTCTCTTACATCATGTGTAAGGCAATGAACCGTTCATTCCTCTCTGTAATTCTCGGTGGTTTCGGTAACAAGCCAGAAGCTGCTTCTTCAGATGAAGAACAGGGTGAAATTCGTGAACTTAAGTGCTCTGACGTTGCTGATATGCTTAAGAATGCAAATTCTGTAGTTATCACCCCAGGCTATGGTATGGCTGTTGCTCAGGCTCAGTATCCAGTTGCTGAACTTACCAAGAAGTTACGTGATAAGGGTGTTAACGTTCGTTTCGGTATTCACCCTGTAGCAGGTCGTTTACCTGGTCACATGAACGTTCTTCTTGCTGAAGCTAAGGTTCCTTATGATATCGTTCTTGAAATGGATGAAATCAATGATGATTTCTCTGATACCGATGTAGTACTCGTTATCGGTGCAAACGATACCGTAAACCCAGCTGCTCTTGAAAATCCAAACAGCCCAATTGCAGGTATGCCTGTACTTGAAGTTTGGAATGCTAAGAACGTAATCGTATTCAAGCGTTCAATGAACGTTGGTTACTCTGGTGTTCAGAACCCATTATTCTTCAAGGAAAATTCTTACATGTGCTTCGGTGATGCTAAGAAGACCGTAGAAGAAATCGTAAGCAATATCTAATCAGATATCTGTTTAATTGATTGAAGAAGAGGGAGTTTAACGACTCCCTCTTTTTTTGTACTTTAGGATGAAATATACAAAAAAGGCATGATATTAAATGTATGCGTGTAAGCAAATAGGGTTATTTAAAATTGAAGCTCACTGTGCTACTACCACAGTGAGTTTTTGATATTGTAAAGGTTTAGTCCTCGGAAGCTGTTTCAGCCTTACGCAGGTCTTCCAGATTATTTGACCTGCAGTCTGCGGGAACCTTGTCTGACCACGGCAGAAGATGACTCATGTTGCTGAGTACGTTCTTTGGTCTTACCGAACTGATTTCCGTAAGAAACCATTCAAGATATTTGTACGGAGCCAGACCGTTGGCTATCGCTGTCTGGATGATGGTGTAGTATCCGGCACTGACATCGGCTCCGTTCTCCGTGAAGTTAAATAAGA
>NZ_JNKD01000077.1:0-9880 GCF_000701925.1 Ruminobacter sp. RM87
AATCTGGAAGACCTGCGTAAGGCTGAAACAGCTTCCGAGGACTAATCCAATAAATCTTAAAAACTCACTGTGGTAGTAGCACAGTGAGCTTCAATTTTAAATAACCCTATTTGCTTACACGCATACAAACTTTCCTGTGGAGCATTATCCCAACAATTCCCACGACGCGACATTGATTGACGAAGCTTCTTGTCCTTTATGATTTCAATAAACCTATAGCTAGTATAGTGAAATCCTTGATCTGAATGCAGGATCGCTTCTGCCTGTATGGTGCTACCATGGTTATTTATCAACTTAGTGACTGTGTCAAGGACAAAATCTACTTCCAAGGAATCACTTACCACATACGATAGAATCTGTTTGGTAAATGCATCAAGTATGGAAGGAAGATAGATAGGCAAATTTCCCGTTTCCCCTATAATTTTATTTACGGATGGGTTATTCCATAAATCATATAGGCAAAATAACCGACTGGCGCCATAAGAACCAGTAGTACCAATATTAC
This sequence comes from Ruminobacter sp. RM87, assembly GCF_000701925.1. Lineage (NCBI taxonomy): Bacteria > Pseudomonadati > Pseudomonadota > Gammaproteobacteria > Aeromonadales > Succinivibrionaceae > Ruminobacter > Ruminobacter sp. RM87. Next base: position 506 of record NZ_JNKD01000077.1, read on the forward strand.
GAGTATAACTTGAAGCCCTAGGTTACCAAATATTCCAAGTTTGACTGTATATTCTTCATTTTCGTTATGAATCTTTCTTAAGGAATCGTCTGCAACATTTACCGAATTTTTCATGTGACTGTCAGACTCTTTATCATTTTCAGTTATCTGCTTAATAACCTCCCTGATGGCATAAAAATAAAGAAAACAATATACCCCCATCCCAATTTCAGTGACAAAGGATAACAAAGCACATACCATATACCCCCATCTTATTTCCATACCCCAAAACGGAAGCGATATCATAAAAACCAGATTAACGAGCATTAAAATGCACATTACTTTAATATTTCTGCTTTTAAGGGCTAATTGGGTGTAAGAACAGTTTTCAAAATAAGTCACTGAATTTGTTAAGAGAACAATAAAAAAAACAAGGAAAACAAAAAAGACAGGTAATAAGCACAACAACATAAGAGGAGAAAAAATAGCCAGCCCCATCAATATCAAAAGGACAATCTGATAAGCAATCATTCTGTTATACTTTTTTAAAAGCTCGTGTGCTCTCATCGTTCTGCCCCTTAAAAGAAACCTTAAAAAGATAATGTAGCAAGTTACAGTAGAACTAGCAACATAAATATAACTATCAATGTGAGTATTGGTATTCCAAAAAACAAAGCTATCCACAGAAGAACTTTGTACCCTGTTACGCACCATAAAAAGAGAGGAATTAGTACAGCCCCCAAGATAAATAATGCTACACATTTAACTACAGGTACAACAAAACCATAGATTGTATCAGCAAAAAAGCAAATAGCTCCGCATGATTCACCAGGCTTATTACTTATACCCGATTCATTAGGGATAAACAGGATAGAAAATATTTGCAAAATCAGCCACCCCGTTAGAATTAGCACAGGTACTCTGACGAGCAACTTTAGAAGTTCGGCCTTTTCATCAGGAGGAATATCGTCATCATAATCATCATGGTCACCTTCTTTGCTTTCACATATTCCACTATTTACCTCGGAATTTTCCTCATCTGGCAATGGTTCAGGTAACCCACTTATATTTTTTGATTGTTTTCCCAATGTCATATAATTTCAATTTTCCATGACAGCAAAACGCTATCTTAGTTTAAGAAACGTCAACAGTGCCACAATTAAGAACTCCGGCACTGCTTTTTAACAAAAGTGCCATCGGCAAAGCCGCAGCGGCAGATCCCAGATTAGAAGCTTACTGATTCAAGATTATCCGTAATGCGGGCCGAACAGTGCCGAGAATATCGTAGACGGCATCCCCATACAGGCGGATGGTGCCATCCGTATCAACTAGCGACGCAAATGACTGATCGGCTCCCGGTGAACGAAGCCACCAATACGAACAGCCATAGCTGTCATCAACCCATGCACCTTGCTCGTGAGAATAGTCCGTGGGTTGACACTTTCTTGCAGTCTTTTTCTTGAAATACCTTTTTACCTCTGCAAAACTGAGACAAAACACCAGATCTTTGGTACTGTTTCCACCGCAGGTTTCAAATTCTGGATTATCGTCATTCTTGAGATTAGATACCTTGATTTTCTTCTGTTCCTCATCAGAAAATGCCACCTCAAGAAAATCATTGTTCAGCCATTTCCGAAGATCGCAGTCTTCCCATGATCAACATATTCAGCATGGTACTGCTTACAGTCAAGTCCGTAACGACTGATAAGAAGAGCTCCATTGCCAGAAACATCTAGCACTAGCCATTCAATAGGTTCCTTGGTATCACCATTATTTTGCGGGTAACGCCCGAACTTAAAGTAATCCCCAATCTTCATCTCTCATCACCTCAGTGCATTACGGTCAAAAACTCTTATCCCCTATCAATAAAACTGTAGCCATGACCTTTCGCAAAAGTAAAATTGTTGCCACGCAAACTGTATCTAACCCCTAAAGTGTAGTTTTTCATTCAGTCCAAAACGCCCTAAAATCATCACGAGTAAAAAACACAAATCTCGCTAAACCTTTGATTTTAGGGCATTTTAGCCACCTTTATTTCTCCCTTGACAGTAAAACTACCGTCTCGACGTGCGATGACACCCTACTGACTATGTCTGACATCCATTAGCAGTAACGTATCAACCTAACAACAGTTCACGTGACAGTGGTAACGAAAAAACATAAGCACTGACGTTTTAGTCCGTAAGGTCGAGCGTGCTATGCTTATGTCAAAGTAGCACACACCGCTAAATCTCATGTCTTCATCACCATAGTATCCCATAAAAGTTGCTATTTGTAGCGAAACCCTTTAACATCAGAAAAGAAAGTACTGTGAATCGCAGATATCAGACACATGATAACCATAAATTATACACATATGTTTATAAAGCACAAAGATTCCGGATATGAATTTGGAACAAAGGATTCGTTATGTCAGAAAGTGAAGTAATATTGTTAAATTCCCCTTATGGCGAAGTTGCTTATGAATCGTTTCGCAAGCTCAAAAGAGCTTTTGCCGATAAAAGCGCAATGATTAAGTCACTGGATGATAATGGAATGACCTTATATCCAGTTCTTCTGCGTCCGAGACGGTTTGGCAAGAGTACCTTTATCCAGATGCTGAAATGCTTCTACGACATATCATATGCTGACAGATATGAAGAACTGTTCTACAAGACTAATATATACAATGAACATCTGGAAAGCCATAACACCTATCATGTATTGAATTTTGACTTTTCCCGGGTTGGCACGCAAAGCAGTACCGTTATGTACAACAGTTTCTTTTCTGCGGTAGCTTTTGGCATAGATAATTTTAAGAGAAGATATCCTGATTTCATATTTAACTATGATAATTTGGACAAATCAGATTCTGTTACTCTGTTTAATAATTTCGTTTCTGCCTATGCCAGCTATTCCGATAAAGGCCGACTTTATGTGATGATTGATGAATATGATAATTTCGCCAACCAGATTCTATCACGTGATTTTAATCTGTTCCAAACTATAACCAGTGACGGAGGTTTCCTCAAAGATTTTTATGCTGCAATAAAAGCCGCTGCAGCCGATGCAGGATGTATCGCCAAAACATTCATTACCGGCGTATCTTCTGTATCACTTGATTCCCTGACCTCAGGATTTAATATTGCACTGAATGTCACTTCTGACGAATGTTTTAATGAATATGCGGGTTTAACTGAAACCGAACTTAAAAAGCTCATTCCTGAGCTGGTTGATATAAAAAGCATAGGTGTAACCGTCGATGAAGTAATTTCCAGAATGAAACCAGTTTACGATGGATACTGCTTCAGCCGACTGGCTAAAAGCACCTTGTATAACTCATCCATGTGCCTATATTATTTAAACAGGATGCAGAAGGAACAGGAATTTCTCGCCCCTGAAAAATATCTGGATCCGGCATCAGATCATGACGGATCGAAGTTACAGCAACTGTTTAACATTGCCGAAGATGGTTTGGCTGATAACATTATAGACACATACCTCAGTGGCGATTCGTTCTACCTCGAAAAACTTGCCGAAAACATCAATTTGAATAAATCAGAGAAGTATAGCGAAGTTCAGCTTTTATCCATGCTGTATTATCTCGGCTATCTCACCATTGATCCGGTACTGTCAAACTCAGACGGGCTAATGTTAAAAATTCCGAATCTCTTTATGTCGAAGCTGTTTGCACAATGCACGGTGGACTTGCGATTAAAGCCTAATAGCATATTCAGAGAACAGAAACTAGATATATCAGCACTACTTAATGCCTCGGATGATCTTTCATCTTTTGCTTGTTCCTGTACAGAGTTTTTAAGTAGTATCTTCACCAATCAGGTTCTTTTACACATGAGTGAGATGGCACTGAATCTGGTGCTCCACGCCAAGCTTAATTCCATGCGCGGAGTTGTGGTTGAGCTACAGAAATCGCTGAGAGTTATCGGCAAGGGAGAAAAGTATGCTGATCTGGTAATCACCATCAACAAGGGAAAGAAAAGTGAATGTACCTACCTCATCGAACTGAAGTACGCCGCTAAAAAAGACGCAACTGAAGCAAAGATTGAAAGTCTGAAAAATGAAGCAACCGAACAGGTACAAACCTACAAAACAGCCCTTGAGTTCAAGGGTAAACAGGTCAAAGCCTATGCCATGGTCTTTGCCGGTTCGGAATGCGTGTATTGCGGGTAGTTTGAACTGTTGCAAAATTTGCAACAGTTCATTTTCTGAAAACACAGCAGGTAATCTGCTACTTCTGATCCCTGCCCTGCTTAAGCCGTCTCTGGTCCTCCGGCTTTTGGGTATCTGACGGAATCAGCCAGGTATTGCCCTTAAGTACAGCTCCCTTGATCCTTCCTTCACTGCAGAGCTTGGAAACACGCCTTCTTGTTTGACAAGGGCTTAACATCATTAGGCGAAAAATCATTTTTATCCGGATGCCACTGCTTTGCTATTTCTGGAAATTTAGCATTTAAACTCTCTTGAACATTAATCATATTCTCTTCCGTTAATCTGCTTTCTTTAACCCTTTATCCTGATCCAAGTCAAAGCCTATCTGCCAAAAACCCATATCCAATAATTTCATTTGTGGATATGACAATCCACAGACCTTCAGGCCGCGTCTTGCTTTTTCAAGATCACTCTCATTTTGTTCATAAAAGTCAACCAGAGATAGTATGGAATTTTTTCCAAAGCGTCCAGCTGCAACTTTCTTACTCTTCACTCCCTCAATAAAGTACCTGTCATATGCCGGAACACATCCCAAAGTCCCCATCAGAACTTTGGTGACAAGAACCGATGACGGGTTACTCTTTACATCTACCTCTTTAACACTATCTCTAACTTCACCATAGTAATTTTCTATGAATCGATATAATTCCATCATAAGATTAAAGACTTCTTCATCTCGGAATTTAGAGCATTTGATTCCAAACAAGCAATCATATTGTGGCTTAAGAATTTCCTTAACAACCTTTTTATGTACTTTATAATCTTTCTGAAGAAGGAATGACGATCCTCTGTACATTCCCCAACTAGCAAGATAGAAGGCAAGATGCAAGCACAAATAATCTACATCTGCATCCGGATTATTCCTTGCATCATGAAAACACTTGTAACAATATTCCCATGAACGAAACCTGCCGTTCGAATCTTCACTTAGTGTCTTATAAAAGACCGTAGCAGACTTGATAATAGAATCAACCGTTCGCATATCTACAATCCCTCTTTTTATATCAAACTGAAATGCTTAAAAGCATCCATAATAGCTTCTTCCTTCTCAGGAGTACACTGTGGTACCCTTGCCGTCTTACCGGTTCCGTGATTATAGTTATCACGCTTCTCCAAGCCGACTTTATCCTTCATCTGAGCGATATAGAGGGATGAAATGCTGTATCCGTACTTCTCTTTGATATAGTCCTTTATCTTGGCATATGTGGCTCTACCGCCCGTATTATCAAGCTTTTCAACATCTACATCTATCTTGAGATATGTCCGTCAACTCTTTTGTCACCTAAAAGAACAACCGTCTCGACGTGCAAGGATGAAATAGCCTTTATATCAAGCGTTTATCATCTTTGGACTCACCAATATGTCGATTGAAGTCTCAACCCTGAAAAAATTATGAACATATCAACTATTCAGCTGCCATCAGATATAACTTGATCGGTATCTTAGTCGGTGACTTGGTCGGTCTATACCGATCAAGTTATTTTTTCAACCTGTATTTCTGGTTCCTGCTATTAGGCTTGTCAGGAATTGTCATTTCTATAACGCCGTGACTGAGTGCAGGATTTAGATAGTTCTGTCTGAAAGTAGGTCTGTGAGATAATCCAAGACGCTTCATAATTTCAGTGGCTGAAAGAGTATCTTTTCCTATAGCCTCTCGCAGTGTATCAACCAAAGGATCTTTTTGCTCCTCCACTTCATCGTTTCCGACAACAGTAGTATTCTGCAAAGTGTCCAGGATGACCTGCAATAAAAATTCTACAAAAGCACTGCTGTCAGCATCTCTGTCTGATTTGCCAAGAGCTTTATAATATTCTTCCTGTCGTGATCTTATCAGGTCTTCGACAGGCAACCAATAGAATATTTCATTCCAACGCCCGAGCAGCAGGCTGTGCCACATTCTTCCCAAGCGCCCGTTTCCATCAGCAAACGGATGAATAAACTCAAACTCATAATGGAAGATTGCACTTCGTATAAGCGGATGAATTTCTGATGCCTTATACCAGCTAAACAAATCCTGAATCTGACCGGGAACCATATTTGCCAGAGGAGCCATGTGAACAAGAGCTTTTCCGTTAAACACACCGACTCCGCCACTTCTGAATCTGCCATTTTCAGAAATAAGCTCTTTCATCATGGCTTCATGAGCCTTTAACAGATCATCAACAGAAAAAGGATCTAAAGTCAGCATCATCTCATACGTGGTGTATGCATTTTTAACTTCTTTGATTTCTACCGGATTGCCAAGAATTCTCTTGCCATCAATAATAGCTGTAACCTGCTCTAAAGAGAGAGAATTATGTTCGATGGCTAATGAGGAATGAATTGTTCTTATACGGTTCTCTTTTCTTAGATGAGGAGTGAGGTTTCCCTTAGACAAAACTTTGATCTGTCCTAACTGCTCACTGATAGCCGCTATTAAATTTGTAATTTTGTCCGTCATGTGAAACGGAGGCTGGTACTTGCTCACTGTCTTATCCTTTTATTGGTGTAAAACTGTTTTCGCCGTAAACGAATCTCCACTGTTTGCTCTTCAATGTTCGCTTATTCCGGTTCTTTAAACGTTCCACTTATGTGCAATGTCCGGTTATGAAGAGTATGTTTCTCGTTCAGCAGCAGATTCCTCAGAAAAAGTTCCAGGTACTCCGTTGTTTCACAGATGCCGTTTTTCAGATCATTATAGTTAGCTCGTACAAGAGCGTTTCTGAAGTACCATGCATTAATGGCAAAAACGTTGTTGGTCATATCAAATCCGAGTGTTCTCATGTACTTGATGAAGAACACTGCTGTTGTTCTGGTGTTGCCCTCTCCGAACACGTGAATCTGCCATAGTCTCGAAACGAAAACCGCAAGGTGATGGATGATCTCATCCATCGAAAGATTCTTATAGGAAAACTTCTTTTCTAAAGAGAAGTCATAATCCAGCGTTGCACTAAGCTCTGATGCACTGCCGTAAAGGACTGTTGCACCGTTCAGCACCCATTCCTTTTTTGTGATATTGTAATCCCTAAAGCATCCCGCGTGAGAATAGATGCCGGTGAACAGCTTTCGGTGAATGGAAAGATACTCGTTCGGAGTAAAACTGAAAGCTCTCTCTGATAAAAGAGAGGCTATTCTGGATGCAACCTTGTCTGCTTCCTCGGTGCGATCTCCTGTATCACGCACAGGATTTTCTTCGTAATAGTTCTGAAGAAGCTTATTAGCTTCCTCAAAGGAAATCTCTCCCTCGATATTGCGGACAGCAGTATGCATAAGGTAATCAGATGTCTTCAAACCATCAACAGCCTGCAAGCCAATGGCCGTGTGCCAGGCATAGCCTTTGTCTCTCTTGTTTGGCTCAGCTTCTCTGAAGTAGTCTTTGAAAGGATCTTTGTTCATCCTTATCACCTCGCCCCTATGATCTTATTAGTCAGTTCATTGTAATTAGGCAGATTAACAGTATTTTTTAAGATTATAACAGTAATGTGTCAAATTTGGATACATCCCAGAGGAACTGTATCCGACTGTCGTTATCTCACGCAACTCTTAAAAGCAATCGATAATGAGTCCATGTCAATTTGAAATGCGTTGCGTTCCAATATGGAAAAACAGTTATGACTATTTAAGTCTAAAATAAAAGGTATTTTTTCCGGCACCTTCGCGCTTTAATTCACCGGATGCAACCATATTTCTGAGAGCACTTTCAATTGAGCTTATACTTAATGAAGGACATTGTTCTCTGATATCCTGTTTTTTAAATCTGCCTATTTTATTCTGTGCTGCCATTCTCACCATGTCTAACGCAGAACGTCTGTTTTCAACAATCGTATATCTGTCTGCAAAATCTCTATAAGCCGAAAGAATCGTGCCAAGCAGGTATTTCACAAACGGAATGGGATCATTTTGTCCTTCATGCCAGCCGTCATGCGATGCAGCAAGAGCATCATAATAAAGATCTCTATATTTGGCTATTTTGGCCTCTAAAGAAATATATTTGCCTACATAAAATCCGCTCCGGTAAAGAAGAAGCGTTGTCAGAAGTCTGCTCATCCTGCCATTACCATCATTAAAAGGATGGATACACAGGAAATCATGAATAAAAATCGGTATGGCAATTAATGGCTCCAGTTCCATGTTTCCGATGACGCGATTATACTCTTCGCAGATACGATCCAGAGCCTCCGGTGTTTCATAAGGAGCAAGAGGTGTAAATAGTGTTTCTGTATGTCCGTCAGGATATGTTGCACTAATATAATTCTGTACCGTTTTTGTTCTCCCCGCTATAGGGTTATTCATGTGACTGTACAGAATTTTGTGCAGTTGCAGAATGTAATTTCTGGTAATGGGGATTGCATCAAAACTCTCATGGATAATCCCCAAAACATCTCTGTAACCGGATATTTCCTGTTCATCGCGATTTTTAGGAGTAGTTTTTTCTTCGACAAGCTGTCTGATGCGGGTACTGGTGGTTACTATTCCTTCTATGGCATTTGACGCTTCTGTACTTTGAATTTTCGCTATTTCTACCAGTTTTTCCAGCTCCTGAGTGCGTTGTTTCAGATACATTTCCTGCTTTCCGGCTTCACGATATATAGCCGCAATTAATCCAAGAAGCTCAGAATCCCACTTTTGGTCTTTGATCAATGAATAATTAAATTGTCGCATTCCCTTACTCCAATAACTTTCCCATAAATTATACCATAAAAAAAGGGAATACAGTGAGTTATAGTGGAATAAAACAAACATCTTTCAAAAGACTAATGGTTGACTTTCATTTGATAATACACCTTAGCATCAAACAAAAGTCAACCGCTATGTTGTTATAAAAATTGCAGACCAATCTTACGCAGCAACTTCAATTTCGATGCCCGACTCGAACTTCACCTTAAAGCGGTCATCATAAACAGTGATGGTCTCCACAAGGCGTCGAACCAGAGCATCATCGTACTCCTGAACTTCGGTCCCCTGCTTTGAGAGAAATGATTCCAGTTCCTCCAGTTTTAATCGTGATCCTTCCCTGTTCGCATCCTCGAGCTGAAGCCGGTACTTTTCATCACGGAGCTTAATAATCGTATGCGTGTAAGCAAATAGGGTTATTTAAAATTGAAGCTCACTGTGCTACTACCACAGTGAGTTTTTAAGATTTATTGGATTAGTCCTCGGAAGCTGTTTCAGCCTTACGCAGGTCTTCCAGATTATTTGACCTGCAGT
>NZ_JNKD01000078.1:0-8700 GCF_000701925.1 Ruminobacter sp. RM87
ACCCAATCGCTATGGAACAGGGTTTACGCTTCGCAATTCGTGAAGGTGGCCGTACTGTAGGCGCTGGTGTTGTTGCTAAGGTTATCGAATAATCTTATCTGACTAGATAAAAAACCCCGATATTTTCGGGGTTTTTTTAGATTTTTATAATTTTAGTGATATACTAACTTTGCTTTCAAGTGAAGCAAAGTTTATTTATATAAGTAGTGTTTGAATAAGGATTTTAATAATGGCCTCTAAAGCTGAGAACAAAAATCCAGTTGTTAATGCATCAACCCAAAATGTTGCTGACAGTTTTCTGACAAGACAGATTTCTGTAGGTGCAAATGCATCATTATGGATTTTATCAATCTTACTGTGTGCTGTTGCCATTTTCGGTAATTATTATTTAAATAAAGAATACAGCGACGTATTTAACGACAGCATTAACTCACTGTTGAAAGGGTTGGGTGTTGTTCTTGTAGTTCTTCTGGCTGTTGTTGTTGCTCTTTGTACTAATAAGGGTAGACAGGGATTATCCTTTGCCAAAGAATCATACACAGAAGTAAGACGCGTAGTTTGGCCTGATGCACAGAAGACCAAGCAGGTAACCATTATGGTAGGCATTATCGCAGTTATGCTTTCTCTTATGCTTTGGGTGTTTGATGTATTCTTTATGTTTATTCTTGACAGTGTCAATTCAATCTAAGGAACAGATATGACCACAGAAAGTTCAAATTCAGGTGCTAAAAAAAGATGGTACGTTATTCAGGCATTTTCTGGCTATGAACTGAGAGTAAGAGAAACTCTTCTTCAGAGTATTGAACAGAATGAAGAGATGAAAGAACTGATTGACGATGTTCTGGTTCCAATGGAAAGAGTAAAGGAATATCGCGACGGTAAGAAGCGTGAGTCTCAGCGGAAGTTCTTTCCTGGGTATGTGCTTATTCACATGGTGATGAATGAAAAGACCTGGCTTTTTGTTCGCCATACTGACCGTGTTCTTGGTTTTGTTGGTGGTAACATAGATCATCCAATGCCTATTACTGACGCTGAAGCAGAGAGAATTTTAGGTCGTCTTAAAGAAACTGAAAATGCTCCAACCCAGAAGACTAAATTTGAAGTTGGTGAAAAGGTTCGAGCTAAAGAAGGTGCCTTTAAAGACTTTACAGGTACTGTTGAAGCAGTTGACTATGAAAAGAATCGTGTCACTGTTTCAATTTCAATTTTTGGTAGAGATACTCCTGTAGATTTGGATTTCTCTCAGGTAGAAAAAGATCTTTAGTACTAGTACTTAAGGTCGTAAAAAGAAGGGGGAAGCCTCTTCTTTTTTATTTACTGAAAATAAATGTTGACTCAATCGTATAATTGAGTATAATCTCACCACCTCTATTTTGTGAGGAAGTTATTATTTTTTATTAATTGGGGAGTGTGCATTTCTGCATGCGTCTGAACCCGCGAGGCATAAAAATGGCTAAGAAAGTTCAAGCATATATTAAGCTTCAGGTTAAGGCTGGTATGGCAAACCCAGCTCCTCCTGTTGGTCCTGCTTTAGGTCAGCATGGTGTAAACATTATGGAATTCTGTAAGGCATTCAACGCCAAGACAGAAAAGATGGACAAGGGTTCACCTGTTCCAGTAATTATTACTGTTTACTCTGACAAATCATTTACATTTGTTACCAAGACTGCTCCAGCATCATTCCTTATCAAGAAGACCTTAGGTTTAGAGACCGCTTCTCACAAGCCTGGTACTGAAATCGTTGGTAAGATTACCAAGGCTCAGCTTCTTGAAATTGCTGGAAAGAAGGACGGCGACATGACTGGTGCTGATTTAGAAGCATCTGCTCGTTCAATCGCTGGTACTGCACGTTCAATGGGTATTCAGGTGGAGGACTAATAGATGGCTAAATTATCAAAGCGCATGAAGGCTATCAAGGAAGGCGTTGATAAGACCAAGGAATATTCTCCAGCAGAAGCTGTTGAAGTTATTCGTAAGTTTGCTACCTGCAAGTTCGACGAATCTGTTGACGTTGCAATTCAGTTAGGTATCGACCCACGTAAGTCTGATCAGACTGTTCGTGGTTCAGTAGTACTTCCAAATGGTACCGGTAAGTCTGTACGTGTTGCAGTATTTACTCAGGGCGCTAAGGCTGATGAAGCTAAGGCTGCTGGTGCTGAATACGTAGGTATGGAAGAATTAGCTGACCAGGTTAAGAAGAATGAAATTGCGTTTGACGTAGTTATCGCTTCTCCTGATGCAATGCGTGTTGTAGGTCAGTTAGGTCAGATCCTCGGTCCACGTGGTTTAATGCCTAATCCAAAGGTTGGTACCGTAACCCCTAACGTTGCTGAAGCTGTTAAGAATGCTAAGGCAGGTCAGGTACGTTATCGTAACGACAAGCAGGGTAACATTCAGGCTGCTATCGGTAAGATCAGTTTCACTAACGAAGCTCTTATCGAAAACCTTAACGCTCTTATTTCAGCTGTTAAGAAGGCTAAGCCTGCTACTGCTAAGGGCCAGTACATTTCTAAGGTATTCCTGTCATCTACTATGGGTGCCGGTGTTGCTTTAGATAAGAACGGTCTGGCTGACTAGTTTTTTTAGGATGGGTTTGTAAACTCATCCTGTTCGGGAGTCCTGCTCCCGTCCAAGACCGCAGGTGGGAAACCTTAATTTCCTGCGCAGACGGAAAAGACTTCAGAGAAAGATTTCTTTTTTCTGGATATTTCCGAAGTCCCTGAAAAGGGTGTTTCCGACATTTGTCGGGTTATTTTCCAGGAGTTTTGCTAAATGGCATTATTAATCAACGACAAGAAGGCTATAGTTGCTGAAGTTGCTGAACTTGCCAAGAGCGCTAAATCAGCTGTAGTTGCTGATTCTCGTGGTGTATCTGCTGCTGACATGACTGCTTTACGTAAGTTATGTCGTGACAACCAGGTTGACGCAAGAATCGTACGTAACTCTCTGCTTGCCCGTGCCGTAGAAGGTACCGAGTTCGCATGTATGGCTGAAACCTTCACTGGTCCAACTCTTGTTGCATTTTCTTTTGATCATCCAGGCGCTGCTGCCCGTCTGTTCAAGGAATTCGCTAAGAACAACAAGAATTTCTCAGTAAAGGGTGCTGCTTTTGAAGGTGAATTCATTTCAGCAGAAAATATTGATCGCTTAGCTACATTACCAACTTACGAAGAAGCAATTGCACGTCTCATGGCAACCATGAAGGAAGCTGCAGCTGGCAAGTTAGTTCGTACTTTAGCTGCCTTAGGCGACAAGCTCAAAGAAGCTGCTTAATTATAGTTTTATTGTTAACAAATAATTTTAGGAAATTATCAAATGACTAAAGAAGAAATTTTAGAAGCAATCGCTGGTATGTCAGTTGTTGAAGTTGTTGAACTCGTAGCTGCTATGGAAGAAAAGTTCGGCGTTTCTGCCGCTGCTGCTGTTGTTGCTGGCCCAGCTGCTGGCGCTGCTGCTGCTGAAGAAAAGACCGAATTCGACGTAGTTTTAGCTGATGTTGGTGCTAACAAGATCAACGTAATCAAGGCTGTTCGTGGTGCTACCGGTTTAGGTCTTAAGGAAGCTAAGGACTTAGTAGAATCTGCTCCTGCTAAGATCAAGGAAGGCGCTTCAAAGGACGAAGCTGAAGCTCTTAAGAAGTCTTTAGAAGAAGCTGGTGCTAAGGTTGAATTAAAGTAATTATCTGATTACTTTATAAATTTCTTTACGAAAAGCATACTGTTTTGCAGTATGCTTTTTTTATACTTTTTTTTAATTTAGATTTATAATAATTTCACTTTCATTATTATTGTTATATTAAAGGTGATTTATATGAGTAAAGTTGTAATTAACACTCCAAATGCTCCAGCAGCTATCGGTCCATACGTTCAGGCTACAAAGGTTGGTAATTTCCTGTTTACCTCTGGTCAGATTCCATTAGATCCAAAATCAAATACTCTTGTAACCGGTGATATCAAAGTTCAGGCTCACCAGTCATGCCGTAATCTTATTGCCATTCTTGAAGAAGCTGGTTTTGCTGCTACTGATGTAGTAAAAACTACTTGCTTTATTAAGAACATGAATGACTTTGCTGCATTCAATGAAGTTTATGCTGAGTATTTTGGTACTTCTGCTCCAGCACGTTCATGTGTTGAAGTTGCAAGATTACCAAAGGATGTTCTCTGTGAAGTTGAACTTGTAGCTTACAAAGACTAATTGATCTTATGTGAAAGGGTGTTTGGCACCCTTTCCGGAGTACAAATGAATTTTGTTTTAGTAATTACTTCAGGTCCGTACGGAGACTCAAGACTTAAACTGGCGCTTGATCTATCCGTTTCTATTTTGAAAGCAGGTCATCATTTGAAAATTTTTTTGTACTCAGATGGTGTATACAATGCATTAAAGACGATAAGTCCGGCTTCTGACGAATTTAATCCTCAATCTATTTTTTCAGAGCTTGCCCGTCGCTCAAAGATTTATTTTTGTGAATCTGCTGGATTAAGAAGAGGTGTGGATAAGTCCTGTACCTCAAAAGATTTTACCTGCTCAGGTCTTGGTGAACTGTCTGATATGATTAAGAATGCGGATAGGGTGATATCCCTATGAGTGGTATTGTTTGTGTAATTAATTCCTGCAATCTTTCAAAATTCAGAGAATTTCTTGATTTTGTGCTTGGGATAAGTGCTTTTAATGATGATGTATCCGTAGTTTTTATGAAGGAATGTGTTCCGATTTTTTTTAACGCATCATCTCTAAAGCCAGTCCTGACAGGAGAAAGAGACTTTATTAAAACGTTTGGAATGTTGGATCTTTACGATATAAACAACGTGTTTGTTGAGGATAATGGTGAATTATCAGATAGTGTCAGAAAGCGATTGTCCGATACAATATCAGGAATAACCTGTATTTCATCAGAAAAGTGCTATACCCTTATTTGTCAGTCAAAACATGTGTTTACTTTCTAACAGGTGCAGTGTGAAGATTAATATATTTACAGTATTTGATGAACGTTTATGGAATAGGTGTATCTCATTTCTTAGAAGTGATGATGCTGTTATTATGTCAAACGACGCCCTTCTTCTGCTGAATGATTCTTCAATCAAATTCACAACCAATGCCAAAATCTATGTAATAGATACCTATGCCGAAGCTTATGGTGTAACTGATAAAGCAAAAATATTAGGTTTTGATTCCCTTAATCATGATGAATTAATAAATATAATAGTGAAACATGGCTCTCCAGTTGTCTGGAAATAATTTTTTTGTGGCTAATATATAACCTAATATTGAATTTTCAAATTTATAAATGTATAATTCGCTGACTGTATTCTTTAATATTGTTTTTTTTTTACATTTTTGTATGTTATAGAATACAGGGACTGATAATTTATTATCGTGATTTTTTTAAATATATTTGGGAGCGTAAATGGCTACAATCAATCAGCTAGTACGTAAGCCACGTGTTAAGCAAGTTGTTAAGAACAAGGTTCCAGCATTAGAAGCTTGCCCACAGAAGCGCGGTGTTTGTACTCGTGTGTATACTACTACTCCGAAGAAGCCTAACTCAGCTATTCGTAAAGTATGTCGTGTACGTTTAACTAACGGTTTTGAAGTTTCTTCATACATCGGCGGTGAAGGTCACAACCTTCAGGAACACTCTGTTGTTCTGATCCGTGGTGGTCGTGTTAAGGACTTACCTGGTGTACGTTACCATACCATCCGTGGTGCTTTAGACTGCGCTGGTGTTAAGGATCGTAAGCAGGCTCGTTCTAAGTACGGTGTGAAGAAGCCTAAGGCTTAATGGATTCCCCGTTAAGTAAGGCCAAACTGGCAATTTTTTTTAACTTTTTTTATATAGTTTTGGGTAACCCCTGAAAATACGAGGATTTTAAGATGCCTAGACGTCGTGTTGTAGGTCAGCGTAAGATTTTACCTGATCCAAAGTTCGGTTCAGAATTACTGGCTAAGTTCATCAATATCGTTATGGTTGACGGTAAGAAGTCAGTATCAGAAAGTATTGTTTACGGTGCTTTAGATATTATCGCTGAAAAGAGTGGTAAAGAACATTTAGTTATTTTCGAAGAAGCACTTGATCATATCCGCCCTTCAGTGGAAGTTAAGTCCCGCCGTGTAGGTGGTTCAACTTATCAGGTTCCAGTTGAAGTACGTCCAGTTCGTCGTAATGCTTTAGCAATGCGTTGGTTAGTAGAAGCCGCACGCTCCCGTGGTGAAAAGTCCATGGCTCAGCGCCTCGCCGGTGAGCTCTTAGACGCTGCTGACAACAAGGGCACTGCTGTTAAGAAGCGTGAAGACGTACATCGTATGGCTGAAGCAAACAAGGCTTTCGCTCACTACCGCTGGTAGAACTGAATTTGCGGGACTGTATGGTTTTATGCAGTCCCTCATTAAGAATAGATTATTTTATCCACAAGTTGGATGATTTAAAGAGGAATATATTTTGGCTCGTCAAACTCCAATTGAGCTCTACCGTAACATCGGTATTTCAGCTCACATCGACGCCGGTAAGACTACTACCACTGAACGTATTCTGTTTTACACCGGTGTAAACCACAAGCTTGGTGAAGTACATGATGGTGCCGCTACTATGGACTGGATGGAACAGGAACAGGAACGTGGTATTACCATTACTTCTGCTGCTACCACCTGTTTCTGGGACGGTATGAATCACCAGTACAAGAAGCATCGTTTCAATATCATCGACACCCCGGGTCACGTAGACTTCACTATCGAAGTTGAACGTTCAATGCGTGTTCTCGACGGCGCAGTAATGGTTTACTGTGCTGTAGGTGGTGTACAGCCTCAGTCTGAAACCGTATGGCGTCAGGCTAACAAGTATCATGTACCACGTATCGCATTCATCAACAAGATGGACCGTACCGGTGCAAACTTCATGCGCGCTGTTGAACAGATCCGCACCAGATTAAAGGGTAACCCAGTACCTGTAGTGCTTCCTATTGGTTCAGAAGATAACTTTGTTGGTGTTGTTGACCTTATCAAGCGTAAGGCAATCGACTGGAACACTGAAGATCAGGGTACCACTTTCAAGTACGTTGACATTCCTGCTGAAATGGAAGAAATGGTTGACGAATGGCGTGGCAAGATGGTTGAAGCAGCTGCAGAAGCTGACGAAGCTCTTCTTGATAAGTTCTTCGGCGGTGAAGAGTTAACTGAAGAAGAAATCGTTGCTGCTCTCCGTAAGCGTACCATCAATTGTGAAATCGTTCCTGTAACCTGTGGTTCTGCATTTAAGAACAAGGGTGTTCAGAGAATGCTTGACGCTGTAATCGACTTCCTTCCATCTCCACTTGATATTCCTCCTGTTAAGGGTGAATTACCAAACGGTGAAGAAGCAACTCGTGCAACCAGCGATAAGGAATCTTTCTCTGCTCTCGCATTCAAGATTGCTACCGACCCATTCGTAGGTAACTTAACCTTCTTACGTTGCTACTCAGGTGTTATCAATTCAGGCGATTTCGTTCTCAATGCTGTAAAGGGCAAGCGTGAACGTTTAGGTCGTATCGTGCAGATGCACGCTGATAAGCGTAATGAAATCAAGGAAGTATTAGCTGGTGATATCGCTGCTGCTATCGGCTTAAAGGATGTTACTACCGGTGATACTCTCTGTGATGAAAATGCTCCAATCATCCTTGAACGTATGGAATTCCCAGAACCAGTTATTTCTGTTGCTGTAGAACCTAAGACCAAGGCTGACCAGGAAAAGATGGCTCTCGCTTTACAGCGTTTGGCTCAGGAAGACCCTTCATTCCGTGTACACACTGATGAAGAATCAGGTCAGACCATTATTTCTGGTATGGGTGAATTACACCTCGATATCATCGTTGACCGTATGCGTCGCGAATTCAAGGTTGAATGTAACGTAGGTAAGCCTCAGGTTGCATACCGTGAAACTATTCGTGCTGCTACCGAAATTGAAGGTAAGTTCGTACGTCAGTCTGGTGGTCGTGGTCAGTACGGTCACTGCTGGTTACGTCTTGAACCTCAGGAAGAAGGCAAGGGTTACGAATTCGTTAACGCTATCGTTGGTGGTGTTATTCCTAAGGAATACGTACCTGCTGTTGACAAGGGTGTTCAGGAACAGATCGCTAACGGTGTTCTCGCTGGCTACCCAGTTGTTGACGTTAAGGTTACCTGTTACGATGGTTCATACCATGAAGTTGACTCTTCTGAAATGGCATTCAAGATTGCCGGTTCTATGGCATTCAAGGCAGGTTTCATGAAGGCTTCTCCAGTATTACTCGAACCTTTAATGAAGGTTGAAGTTGATACTCCAGAAGATTACATGGGTGACGTTATCGGTGACTTGAACCGTCGTCGTGGTATCGTTGAAGGTATGGAAGACGGCCCAACCGGTAAGATTGTTCGTGCAATGGTTCCATTAGCAGAAATGTTCGGTTATGCAACTGACCTCCGTTCACAGACTCAGGGTCGTGCATCTTACGTAATGGAATTCGGTCGTTATGCCGAAACTCCTAAGAACATTGCTGATGCTGTAATCGAAGCTCGTAGCAATAACTAATTTGGATGATACCTCCATTCGCTGAGGATGGAGGTGTGTAATTAAATTTATTTTTAAGGAATAAAATCGTGTCAAAGGAAAAGTTTGAACGTACAAAGACTAACGTGAACGTAGGTACAATCGGTCACGTAGACCATGGTAAGACTACTTTAACTGCAGCTATC
>NZ_JNKD01000079.1:0-8428 GCF_000701925.1 Ruminobacter sp. RM87
TACGCAACAGGTTCAACATATAAGGGAAAAATATTCATTCACCTTCTGGCTCAGACATTGAGGATGATGATGTGCGTCACCGCTGCAGGACATAAAGCCGAGGGAAAAGTACTCCCTGGAGAATCATTGGAAAAGGCAATGATACAGCTTAAAAAGCTTCAGGCTACCAAAGCCCCGGGAATAGGTTCTTACATAACAAAAGAGATCCCTAAAAAAACCAGAGATCTCTTCGACTTATTTGGCATACCTTACCCTAAGAAGCACATCAAAAATTAGAAACTATGATCTGCGGAGTTAGGGTTGAAAAATATTCTCACAGAAAAAGAAAACCGAGGCGACAGCCTCGGTCTTTACGATACTCTCCGGAGCCTGACATCCTACGTCCGGCAGCCCTTTCTAACACCCGTCACTTATAACGGCAACCTTTGACGGATATATGGAACCGTCTTTCAGTTTCACAGGCTGCTGATAAACCACCAGACACAGGTCAGTCTCGAATTTGCTTGGTTCCATGCCGTGAGGAATAAAATACTGAGCGGCTTTGGCGGCGTCGCCAGAGGTCTGACCGGAATTGCCGACTACCTTACCATTGTCGTTAGGGAATCCCGGAACTTTCGTTTTAGCCTCATAACAGTCACACCATTCATACTCGCACACCCCGACAAAACTTCTGCAACGGAACTGATGACCGGCAACTTTTTCCGTACGGCTTTTGGCAATACCTTTATCAACCGCTCCCGGAGGTGTTCCATCAATAAAGTAGCCCATATTGTTACGATCTATATGGCCGTATTTCTTATAATATTTAACACCGTTATATTCAAAATAATTATTCGTGTCCGTATACGATTCAGCATTGAGGTTATCCCCCTGAACCGCGGCTTTGGCCATAATCATCGAATCAGCCGACTTCAGAGCCCCTTTCAGAGCCTCCAGTCTGGCTATTCTGGCATCCCTCTGCAGTGCCATGTACTTCGGAGCGGCAGCACTTGCCAGAATTCCCAGAAGAACAATCACACAGACCAGTTCTATAAGTGAAAAGCCTTTACGAAATTTACGAAAATAGTTATGTCCTGAAACTGCTCTCATCACAACTACCTCCCTCCTGCATTTCGAGCCCAAAACCCGACGATACATCCTGTATCTTTATAAATTCCATTAAATACAACACCGCAGATCCGATGAGACTTTACAGGTATTTTCCTGTTTTTCCCATGCGTTCCGTCGTTATCTTCACTCCGAACTAAACCTGCACTTTAAATTTTAATGCTACTTTAATGTGCTTTATTTGTAAACTAACCTAAATCAAATATTTGAAAAAAATATTAACTTTTTACAGTCAGCCCTCAGAAAACAGCACTCCTCATACTTCAAATATAAGAACATTACATGTCTTAAAAGTAGACAGAATTCTCAAACACATAAAAACATGTAAAAAAACGGTGAAATTTTTTACGGAGATCTCACCTGATGTCATACATTTTATCCGCATTCACATCAGAAAGATTCCATATTCCCTTATATCAGACATTATTTTTATATAAAAATTCAGTTTTACTGACAGTAAAAACCTGAATCTCATTACGCACTCCAAAAAAAATCCCTGCTCCGGCTAGTATGAACCCTGTTATTGCTCACCTGATTGATAACGGGGTTTGTTATTATGAAATTAACTTATGAAGAAAAGCTTCAAATTGTTGAAGATCATAAAAGCTACGGAACAGCTTATACCTATAGAAAATGGGGACTTTCAAAAAGATTATATAAATTGGTACAACACTGACAGGGTTTGTAAAAAACTAAAAGGCCTGGTCTCCAATTAATTTCAGGAAACAAGCCTTAAATTCTGTTAGTATGACCTAGAAACTTAGGTGATCAATTTCTGGGGCCATACTGGGCATGGCATGAAAGCAGGGATTTTTTCAATAAAAATACCGAACCGCATGCATACGGTTCAGAAAATACGTCAGTCGAGCTTTTCCTCTTCAACGGTCACGCCGGCATCGGCGGCAGGAGCTCCTTCAGCCTTTTCTGCAACAGGAGCTTCTTCAGCCTTCTGTTCCACGGTCTCATTTTTTGCGGCATAGCCGGTAACCATTGACTTGCCGAGATTCTCAAGACCGAAAGACTTCAGGGTTGAATCCGCAAGGTGCAGAACCTCAGGCAGAATCTTGGCATCGTTAAACCACGGTTCGCTCTTTAACTTGGTGAAGAAACCGTAATTGAAAGCAAGGGAAAGACCGCAGGCCGCAATCAGAACAATGAGACAGCCTCTTATCGCTCCGAACACGGTACCGAGCATGCGATCCGTTCCGGAAAGTCCGGTCTTCTTTAAAACAAGAGTGATGATGTAATTAACGAAACCGATAATCATCAGAGTGCCGATAAACAGCACGAACAAAGAAACCGCATATCTTACGGCAGTATCATCGGTAAAGGTAATCAGCTTTGAAAAAGCGTCATAGAAGTTGGCGGTCACGAAAAAAGCCGCACCCCAGGCCACAAGAGACAGGATTTCCTTGATGAATCCTCTGATTAAGCTGATGAGAGCGCTTACCGCAATAATACCGATGATGGCGTAATCAATCCACTGCATACCCAAAATTCCAAAAAATACAAAAACAAATAACAGACATCCGTTTTTTAAAAAACCGGATTCCGAATCAAATCAGCACCGTCCCGGATTTTCAGCCCCGGGCATGCTGCACGAAAACAGGAGGCTTTATCGGATTATCTGGGTAATCACTTTCAGATAACCGATATTATACACCGAAAAATCCGCTATTTTTCGGCTTATACCTGCTTGTTTCAAAACCGATGCGGCAGAACATTTCCGTTCACCGCCATATTCACGGCGGTCATTTTATCCTATTCGACACATAAAGTTAACACCGGTATACAATTTTTTAACCTGAATACAGTCTCTCACGCCTAAAAAATCAGGTACTCCGTTCATTATGTTGCATAATGAGATCACCGGAGTATAATGTGATACATATCAAAATATTCAGAAACAGGACGGTACGCTTCATGACCGCTTTTCTTAAAAAGACATTATGGCTTGCCATAAGTTTTCTTCTTATATACGCCTGTCTGTTTGTCGGAAAACAGATCTCGTCACTCCTTCCCTTTGTTTTTCCGGGAAGCATTGTCGGACTGCTGATTCTGTTCCTCTGCCTGGAGTTTCGAATCATCAGACTTGACTGGATCATGCCGTCAGGCTCGCTTTTCCTCAAATACATGGCCCTGCTGTTCATGCCTTCAGCCATCGGCATCATCACCTATCTCAATGAGGTTTACTCCTCCATGGTGCTGATTATCTTCAACATGGTATCGGGTATAGCCCTGATTCTTCTGGTGGTGGGCAGAATGTTCCAGCACATG
Source organism: Ruminobacter sp. RM87 (assembly GCF_000701925.1). NCBI lineage: Bacteria > Pseudomonadati > Pseudomonadota > Gammaproteobacteria > Aeromonadales > Succinivibrionaceae > Ruminobacter > Ruminobacter sp. RM87. Next base: position 3,385 of record NZ_JNKD01000079.1, read on the forward strand.
AGCGAAACCCCGGAGGAAAGAAGAAAGCGCAAGCTTATGTATAAACGGGCTCTGAGATTCAAAAAGCTGGCGAAACGGAAGCTTTCAACTCTGAGCGTCCCGGCTGTGGCAGAGTCAGATTCAGGAGTGGCCAGATAACAATGGATTACATTACGTCATTTTTTACCGGACATCAGTGGATGTACTATGTCGCCCTGCCGTTATCCGTAGGACTGTTCTTTCTTGTCCGCGCCATCCAGATGAAAACCAGATGGTCGATTCTCAATCCGCTGCTGATTCCTGTCATCATCATCGTGTCCCTGATTCTGGTTACGGGAGCGGATCCGAAGGAATATCAGGATGGAACCTCCGTCATCACCTGGCTGCTTGAACCATGCATAGTGGCACTGGCAATTCCGCTCTACCTCAAGTTCAAGCTGATAAAGTCACAGGCGGTACCGATTCTCATCTGCTGCACGGTTTCCATCCTCATAAGCTTTGTGATTGCCTATGTAAGCTGCCATCTCATGGGCGTGAATCAGAATATGATTCCTACCCTCGGGGCAAGATCCATTACCACTCCCCTGGCCATGGACGTGTCAGACCGTCTGGGAGGAATCAGCTCCATCACCGCCTGCATTGTATGCGGTGTCGGCATTCTCGGAGCCGTAATAGGCTTTCCGCTGATGAAGCTTTTTCACGTACGCAATCCGAAAGCCCAGGGGCTTGCAATCGGAGCCTGCGCCCATGCCGTAGGCACCTCAGCCGCCAACGAGCAGGGAGAAACTCAGGGAGCATACTCATCACTGAGTCTTATAGTCTGCGGTGTAATGACCACATTTCTGGCGACACCTATCTTCATGCTGCTGAATTTTCTGGACACCCTGTTCAACTGGTAGTCCTTACGGTAACAGGTCTGTACACAAAATAACCTGTTACCAATGCCTGCCCCCTGTTTTTTACGATACACTTAACAAAAAACAATCAAACAGACCTTTTTTTCGGTTTTTAATGCAAAAAGCTCTTGCACTTTTCCGGAATTGGCATAAGATAGTCAATGTCTGAAGCGACAGACAATCTCAGTAATGGGGTTTGGTTCTCTCGTATTCCATGTCTGCGTACCCGGCCAGGTCCGGAAGGAAGCAACCAGCGTGGAATTTTGGAAGTACCGAGATGCAGCTAGGCCCCACCTAAACAGATTCCTTTTATCTCTCAATCAGTCAAATCAGTTTATATTCATTGTTATACCGATTCGTCGGATCTGTTTTCATTTTAAGATTTTTACAGATTCAAAGCCGGAAACATTCAACATGAAAAAAAGCTGAAAACCGTAATCTATCCGCAATCTTACGGAACCTGACGTGAGCAACTGAGAGCCAGTCATTCAAATTTAACAAAAGCACTACTCAAAAGCACTAAAAGTCTTTAAAATTAATCTGTATCGTCGGCTGCCGGTAAACCGTGTCCTTATACCGTGTTTATTCAGCAGCGCATGCAGGTTAAACTTATACGGGTTAAGGGTATGAACTTTTTCGAAAACACCTCTCATCAGAGCTTTTCCGATCTTATTCTGGGAGAAAACATCTATATCGACAAAACCTCTCAGATAGCCAACCTGTATAAAAAGCACAACAAGTTCGAAATACTCATCAGGCCCTGGGGTTTCGGTAAAACCCTGCTTCTTGATACCATCAAATTCATTTTCACCAACGGAGTGGAGCATTCCTTCATCAGAAACCTGAATATCGCCACCATGGACATGGAAATTCCGAAGCAGACAGTTCTCAAGCTCGATTTTTCCGACCGCAAGATTCAGTCAGCCGAAGGTTTCCGCAGCTTCATCTACTCCTACTACAAGTCTTATCTGTTCGAACAGAACATTCAGGTCAAGCTTAACAGCGAACTGAACACCTACTGGCTCACCATGCACTTCATACGTGCTGTTGCCAGAACCAGTCCCACCGGACAGATTGTGTTCCTCATAGATAACTACGATCAGCCGTTCCTGCGTTTTCTGGAGGACAGAGTCGTCAACTTCCCTGCCCTCTATAATGAAATGCTTGATTTCTATCATGCTCTCTATGACCAGGTGGAATACATTGACTGGCTGCTGCTCTGCGGTGAAACCAAATTCGCGCTTTCCACGGAAAAGCATGAAGGACTTCCATATATTTCCGACGTAAGCTACAGTGATCAGGGAACATGCATCTGCGGTTTTTCCCATGGGGACATCCGCAAATACTATGATGACTTTCTGCAGGATGAAGCGGACGCAAACGAAGAAACAGTAAACATATTCCTGGGCAAGATTACCGACTGGTACGGCAGATACCGTTTCACTCCGCACAACATTCCCGTAACCCGTCCCTACAGCATAAAATCATACTTCAGTCAGAATGCCGGCAGTACCGCACTGAGATCATTCTACCCGGTGGAACGGTTCTACAATTTCCTGCCGAAGCTTATCGCCAAATACGGCAGAAACCATGAAAGACTTCTGGCTCCGAACGACTGCGGATACACATTCTCAGACAATCTGGATCCGTATAACATCAACATGTTCTCCCTGCTGTCGCAGCTGGGCTTCTATTCATTCAGCTCCATCACTCTGAGCAAGGTTTCATCCTGCTTCCAGAGATACAGATACCAGTCAAACATGGTTAACAATGAAATGAATGAATGCTACCAGAAAATCCTTGCCATGGCTGAAAAACTGAGAAACCGCGGCAAACAGACCGCCTCTTAGCAAGTCTTTCCACCGCATCGGCAGAAAAAGCAGTGACTGAGGAATAATTCCGCCGTGAAAAACATAAAGCATACATGTTCCGGATCCTGTACAATATGAATCCCGGCGGTCTGCAGTCGTCTCTGCATCCGCCGGCTTGTTCACATAACACGGCAGGAGAAATCATCATGGCTCTTAAAATCTTTGATATCGACGGCACCATCCTGAGGGGTGACAGCAACGATCAGTTTTTCAAATGCCTCATAGACCATAAAATCATTACTCCTGACTATATGGATTTCAATCGTGAAGCCGGAGCCAGATTCTACAGCGGCACACTGGATATTCTGGAGTACTACCGTTATGTCATAAAGCCCATAGCCGGAAAAACCGAAGCTGAACTAAAGGATCTGCTCGATGACTATCGCGAAAACTACCTTAAACCGCATGTCTACCCTAAAGCTCAGGAGCTTATCAGCAGATTCAGAAATGAGGGACATGTGATTATTCTGGCATCAGCAACCATGGATCTTCTGGTTAAGCAGACGGCTGAACTCATCGGAGCCGACTTTTTCATCTCCACCAGAGTAAAATACGACGAGGAAGGACGCATCAGGGACGTATATCCCGATTTCTGCCATCAGGAAGGCAAGAGAGCAAGATTAAAGGCTCTGTGTCAGGAAAAAGGACTTAATCTAAAAGACAGCAGCGGATATGGTGATACAATTAATGACATACCTCTGCTCGAAACCGTGGATCACGCTTTTGTGGCCAATCCCGGCGTACACAGTGAAAAGCTGCTGCATATAGCAGCAGAAAGAAACTGGCAGACCATCAGATTTTAATCACAGAAAAAGGAGAGAATCCATGACCGCTGAAAGCAGAAACGGGGAACTACGCGAATTCAGAGTCGGAGACATTGTCCGTCATTTCAAGAGAGAATACGTCAATCAGGATACCGCAGAATACCTGTACCGTATCGTGGCTTTCGCCTCACACACCGAAACAGGTGAAAAACTCGTAATCTACGAAGCTCTTTATCCTCCATACAAGGTATGCGCCAGACCGTATGAAATGTTCATCAGTCCGGTGGATCGCAGCAAATATCCTGACGCTGCTCAGGAATACCGTTTCGAAACGGTTCACCGCGTAAAGCCCTGATATTCTCCCCTGCCTAAAGGCGGGTTGAGGTTCACATTCCCGCCGTGTTCTTCGGCTGTGCCTTACACTGAAGCCGGCATATTCCGCACCTGTCTGTCTTCAACGCAGATCATTGCGCGTTTCTGGCTGATTTGAATTGAAACTCTGTACCCAAAATAAAAAAAGAGAACCCCGTCATCAGTCACGGGATTCATCCTGAAAACTCACGCGTGCAGAATACCGGCCGGCCGGATTACGCGCAGTTCTGAAATTATTCTTCCCTTACCCTTCTGCAGCTTAAGGAATAACCTCTCGGCGCCAGCCAGGTGGTTTTATTACAGTATTCGCAGACATAAATTCTGCCGATTCTGATGCTTCTTCTGAAAAAGATCCCCTTCTTCTTGTAATACATCACATAGCAGTCGACCAGTCCGGCAATTCCGGAAATCTGAGCCGCATCCTTGCGGATGCCGTAAACCTTGGTTCCGTCGCTGGTTGTAAGATTGTCCAGAAAACGGCTGGTCTCGGCAATACCTTCCAGAAATACCGGCTTTTCGGGTACCAGCCCGAAATCAGGTTCATTAATGTGCTTTTTCAGAATGGAATCATTTCTGCCGGCAAGCTTTCTGCGACAGTCTTCATATTCATCAGCAACGTTCTTTTGGGAATCCTGTTCCATTATTCACCTAAAAATATCAATACGGATAAATCCTCTTTCCTGTTACATCAATATTACAACACAGACCTGAAAGTACCTTAACATGACAGACGTATTTGTGATTAATAACGGTATTTACTCCGCTTTTCGACTGTATATTGAACACCTGCAACAGGCAATAAAAAAGTAAACATGGCAAAACCATGATTCAGGAACTGTTAAACGATCGCAAAAGTTGACCACCTAAACGAATTAAAGTTGACCACCTGCAAACAAGAAAAAACAGACAACGGAGTGGTCATGAAAAAAGCCAAAAATCGTAAAATGCCGGAATATCTCGTAAGGAAAAAACGGTATTACAAGATGTTTGATTCAATCTTTCAAAATCAGATCAATAAACTTTCTAAACAAGGACAGTCAATCAGGGGAATAGCCAGAAAATTAGGAATTTCAAGGCAATCTGTTCGCAAATACATGAACGGAACCCCAAAGTACAAGGCTCCGGTACAGGACAGCTTTAATAACTATCTGAAGATTAACAG
>NZ_JNKD01000080.1:0-8332 GCF_000701925.1 Ruminobacter sp. RM87
ATACACTTCCTTTCATGCAGTATTCTCTGCATGTTAAAACATCGCATTCATTCAGTTGAAGCCAAGGGGATTCAGTTACCATACGACTCTATACCAAAGATGATATCATCTCTTTCTAACATCACTCAGACTGTATTTCCTGAAGGCTGTTATTTCTCTGAAATTGTCGGAAAGAGAAAAGAGTTGTTTGAAAGATTAGGCATTCCGTTACCTGAACCTGAAACAAATATAGAATACGAAGAAGATTCTGCACTAGAGACAGAAGAATAAATAAAAAATCTCCACCTAGGTGGAGATTTTTGGACTTACCCCATAGTTACACAAATTTGTTCAAAATATGGGCTTAAAAAACATGTCCTTATTCAAAACGACCTTTAAAACACGCCGGAATCAAATCCGACACGCTTCATTAATCAGTTACTTCTTCTGCTGATATTCCATGGCAGCCTTAATGAATCCGCTAAATAAAGGATGACCGTCTCTTGGGGTAGAAGTAAATTCAGGATGGAACTGAACGGCAACAAACCAAGGATGGTTTGGATTTTCAATAATTTCAACAAGCTTGCTGTCAGCACTTAAACCGGTAACCTTAAGGCCGGCTTCCTGAATCTTAGGTAACAGATAGTTGTTAACTTCATAACGATGACGGTGACGTTCGTAGATTTCCGGCTTATCATAGAGCGCTCTTACCTTTGAACCTTCAGCAAGATGACACAGCTGAGCACCTAAACGCATGGTACCGCCGAGGTCAGAGTTTTCATTTCTCTCAACCTTTTCACCTTCTTCGTTTACCCATTCGGTAATCAGGCCGATTACAGGGTACTTCGAATTTTTGTCAAATTCAGTTGAATTTGCACCTTCAAGGCCTGCTACGTTTCTGGCGTATTCAATGATGGCAATCTGCATGCCGAGACAGATACCGAGATATGGAATCTTGTTTTCTCTGGCATACTGAGCGGCAAGAATCTTACCTTCGATACCGCGATTGCCGAAACCGCCAGGAACAAGAATAGCGTCAACATCCTCTAAAGCTTCAAGTCCCTTGGTTTCAAGATCCTGTGAATCAACATATTTGATGTTCACGTTTACGTGATTCTTAAGACCGCCGTGCTTTAAAGCTTCATTTACAGACTTATAGGCATCAGGAAGCTGAACATACTTACCAACCATGGCAACGGTTACTTCACCTTCACTGTTTGCCTGCTGATAAATAACCTTTTCCCATTCAGAAAGATCCGCTTCCCTACAGTTAAGGCCGAAACGTTCACAGACAGTGGTATCAAGTCCCTGATTCTTGAGCAGAGCAGGAATCTTGTAGATTGAGTCGACATCTCTCATTGAAATAACGCACTTTTCATTTACGTTACAGAAAAGAGCGATCTTGGTCTTTTCAGCGTTTGGAATGTTCATTTCAGAACGGCAGATAAGAATATCAGGCTGAATACCGATGCTTAATAGTTCCTTAACTGAGTGCTGAGTAGGCTTGGTCTTGATTTCACCGGAAGTCTTCAAATATGGCACCAGGGTCAGGTGCATGAATAAAGCATTCTGTCTTCCGAGTCTCACAGCCAGCTGTCTGATGGCTTCAAGGAATGGTAATGATTCGATATCACCAACGGTACCGCCGATTTCCACAATAGCGATTTCATGATCTGCACCGCCGGCTAAAATCTTTTCCTGAATTTCACTGGTGATATGAGGTACAACCTGAATGGTAGCTCCAAGGTAGTCACCTCTTCTTTCCTTTCTGATTACGTCAGAATAGATACGACCGGTTGTGAAGTTATTATTTTTGGTCATCTTGGTACGGATAAAACGTTCGTAATGACCCAAATCCAAATCGGTTTCAGCACCGTCTTCAGTTACAAACACTTCACCATGCTGAATCGGACTCATTGTACCCGGATCGACGTTAATGTATGGATCCAGCTTAAGCATGGTCACATCTAGACCACGGGCTTCCAGTACGGCAGCAAGAGATGCTGCAGCAATTCCCTTTCCCAGTGAAGAAACAACACCACCAGTAACAAATATAAATTTAGTAGCCATATCAAACCATTACGCTTTCAAAATAAAAAAACAGCATAAAAGCCACATGTCGCTTTTATGTTGTTTTCACAAAAAAATTTGCAGTAAATTGTATCAAAAATTTGACGTAAATAACAGCATATTTTTAAAACAGCAGAATTTACCGGGTACCACGGCATAAATATTCATTTATATACAAAATACAAACTGCCAGTTTACGATCATAATACCTTAATGACCGAAAACCGGCAGCTTATTTATGAATTTAAGTTTTACAGACGTTTTGCAGAGATAACCCCACTCATATTGTTGAGTCGCGCAAGAGTTCTGTTCAGATCATTAATGTTTATGACCTCCATATCAATATCTATCTGAGCAGTCTGTGTCTTGGTATCAGATCTTGATCTAACCCCAAGAACATTAATCTTTTCATTCGCGATAATTGTGGTGACATCCCTCAACAGACCTGCTCTGTCATTCGCGATAATCCCCACGGTAAGGCTGAATCCGCTCGAATACTCACCGCCCCATACCGCGTCAACCAGTCTTTCCGGATGTTCAGCCGCCAGGTGATTCAGAGTATGACACCCCTTTCTATGAATGGAAACACCTTTTCCTCTGGTGATAAAGCCGACAATATCCTCACCGGGAATAGGATGACAGCATTTAGCCACATGGGTAACAAGGTTCCCCACCCCGTTTACCACGATCTTGCTCTTTGCCGCATTCCTCTCAACATTGGCTATTCTTGCCTGAGTACGCTGTTCAATATTCTTCAGAATTTCATCATCAGGATTATTGACCTTGATATTATTAAGCTTGGCTTCAATGTAATTAATCAGCTGATTTATACGTATGTCGCCAGATCCAACATTAGCCAGAACATCAAACTGATCCTTCACGTTGTAATGATGCAGAACATCCTTAATCAGTTCAGGAAGCTGTTCTTTTGATACAGTAAGTCCGTGACGCTCAATTTCCTTTTCCAGCATTTCCCTGCCGGCAGCAATATTCTTTTCACGATCTAACTGCTTAAACCACGCGGATACCTTTGCTCTGGCCTTGCTTGTTCTTAAAAATCCGTTGTTTGGATTTAACCAGTCACGACTTGGATTCGGTTCTTTCTGAGTTGCAAGTTCAACCTGTTCACCTGTCTGCAGCTGATAGGTAAACGGAACAATTCTGCCGTCAACCTTTGCTCCGATACAGCGATGACCAATCATACTGTGAATCTGATAAGCAAAATCCAATGGAGTTGCCCCCTGAGGAAGGTCAATTACATCCCCCTTAGGAGTAAACACATAGACTCTGTCTTCAAATACCTGTGTCTTGAATTCATCAACAATTGAACCGGCCTCAACCATGTCTTCCTGCCACTTGAGAAGCTTACGCAGCCAGGCGATGCGTTCCTCATATGCAGCATCAAGATTGGTACCGCCTTCCTTATATTTCCAGTGGGCAGCAACACCAAGCTCAGCTTCCTTGTGCATATCGGCAGTACGAATCTGAATCTCAACTGTTTTTCCCTGAGGACCGATCACAACCGTATGAATTGACTTGTAACCGTTAGGCTTAGGATTAGCTATATAATCATCAAATTCCCTCGGAATATGATGGAAGCAGGTATGTATAACCCCCAAAGCCCCGTAGCAGTCCTGCAGTCTTTTCACAATTACGCGAACAGCTCTTACATCATATAATTCAGTAAAATTAAGATGTTTTTTCTGCATCTTTCTCCAGATGCTGTAAATATGCTTCGGTCTGCCGTAAACTTCAGCTTCAAGCCCCTCTGATTTAAGCTTTTCTTCAAGAATAGACACAAAATCAACGATGTATTTTTCGCGGTCAACACGCTTTTCATCGAGAAGTTTTGCAATCTGTTTGTAGGTATCAGGATGGAGATATCTGAAAGATAAATCCTCCAGCTCCCATTTCAGCTGACCAATACCGAGACGATTCGCCAGAGGTGCATAGATGTTTGATATTTCCTTGGCAACTGCAACACGAGTTTCCTCATCCGCATTCTTGACTTCTCTCAGAGCCGCAATTCTTTCTGAAAGCTTGATGATTACCGCTCTCACATCCTCGACCATTGCCAGAAGCATGCGACGCACGGTATCAATTTTGGCATTGGATATCTCACTTCCGGAATTTGAAATATTCTGCAGGAATCGGATAGCTTCCATATCCTTCACACCATGCAGAAGTCTTGCTATCGGTTTGCCGAAGTCTTTTTCAGCCTGTTCAATAGTAAAATATCCTTCCTCTATGTGCGGATAAAGTATTGCTGAACAGTAACTGTCCACATCCATATGCAAGGTCTGAAGGATACCGATAATCTCAATAGCTCTACTGGTCAGACGCTCCATGTTATCACCTGATTCGGCAATCTTGTTATGACAGTAATCAAATACCTTCATAATTTTGATTTTGTCTTCACTGTTCACATGCAACGATTCTTTCCAGGCTTCAAGATCGAACTTGCCTTTAACATGCGTATTGCGGATAGCTACCATAATTAGGTAAGAACCTCTCTTTATTGTTGATAATCAGCTTTTATTTATATGTGTACATTGGCCTGTTCTAAGATCGTCAGGCATCTAAATTTGTTTATATTATTGCTTTTATTTTTTAATGAGACGGACATGATAAAAAACAGGCCCGGCTTTTAAAAAATCAGCCAATGACATTATATTTATTTCCGCATTGACTGACGGTACTAATTCATACTGAACAATTATATACTCAGCATGATTTTATTCAACAATGTAAGGAATTAAACAGATGGCAATGAAACTGCTGTCACACATGTATATATAGATAGGTTCTTTATTGAAAAATTCCAACTGATTTAGCATCGTTATCATAATATATGACAAAATATCTCATTTCTGAATAACTAAATCCGAAGCATTGATCATCTGTTAGGATACTATTACTTGCACTAACCTTTCTTTTCTGAAAAAATTACTGGTTAATGTTAAATAATCACGTAAATAACTTATTCTGGTTCACCTATTTCTGATTCAGGAGGATTTATGGCTGACGACTTACATTCTTTTCTTGATATTCTTGCAGATGTGGCCAAGCAACAGGAAGACGAAGAAAAACAAACTGCAGAAAGCGGTTCTGCAGATGTAAAGAACAATCCTTCTTCAGATTCTGCCGCATCATCAGAAAAACCCTTGCCTTCAGACAGACAAACGACAGTCCCCCATCCAAAAAGCACAGAAGAAGCACAAATTGCAAACTCCACCGAAGAATACAGTCCTGATTTTTTCAAATCTGCAATAAGCAATGCCAAAAAGAACACCAGATCCGCAAAAAAACGCAGCACCAATGGTGAAGTAAGTATTTTTGATCAGATAAGTAAAAATCAGAAAACTGTCAGAACAGCCAGAAAATCAACCGGACGCACAACAAGAAGAACCACTACGACCAGAAGAAAAACTTCAACATCCAGCGGAATTCCATCTTTCAGAAAACCGAGAACATCAACGATCATTAAGAAAATCCTCGGTGTCATTATTGATCTTATATTCGGAAGAAAAAGCAGTTCGTCGGGCAGAAATACAAAACTCAACGGATATGAAATGCTTACCTCCCTTCTAGGCTCAACCGATAATACGGCATCAAAATCTGCCGGTCTGAACCAGCCGGTTTCGTCAACGGCAAAATCAAAGCCTTTGAACAGCACTGACCAGAAACTTCTTACATCTGTGGTAAAAGATATGTTCGGAAATGGCAAATCTTCCAATGCAGACTTTTTACCTGTATTTAAGGACGTAGTACGTTCAGTGATAAGCGGTAATAATCAGGAAGCACTTAACAGCAAAGAAATGTTTTCTGATGAAGCTGTAAAAATCGGTTATACATCCAAAGAATCAGAGGGAGCTTCAGCCATTCTTGGAGCACTGCTGAACAGCAATCTCAGTAATAAAAGCATTGCCATGATCCTTCAGCAGTTTACTGAAACAGAAGATGATGACTCTGAATAATCTGAAGAAATTACAATACAGACAATAGAATTGAAGCACAAGTATAATGGCAAATGTTTAATTTTATCCGGCATTAGAACCAACGGATTTATTGTGTCTGCTTATCCTATCAATAAGGAGGATCTATAATGTACACTATCCGATTAATGAATGAATTTTTACATGGTCCAATATGGATATATGATCAAGATGAAACAATCCGTTTGAAGCATTCTCTGATCAGCAATGATACAATATTGCAGAATCTTAATGAAGAAGCTGCAACTTTGTATGATTCATTTTATGATTTTGATATAGGTGATGAGCCTTGCGTTTTTGACGATGAAGGATACAAAGCCGCGTTTCCTAAAATGAAAGAACTTATTGAAAAAATTAAGCAGAGACTTAATGAGATCAATGATGGGTCTTTCACTGTAGAAGACTACATTACTAATCAGAAGTTCGATTAACCGAGAGTCAATCATTGTATTTTTAGCCGACAGTCCCTTATCTGTCGGCTTTTTCACTTATGGAAATTTCCTCATTCCCCAAGTCGGCTATTCAGGGTGTGGGATGAGGACAAAAAACTGGACAATTAATTCACCTTGTTAAGCCCCATTTGAGGAACTGAAATGCTCTCTGCGGTTCATACTGGCTGTCATCAACGGTATGACGGATGTTCCTCATATGACTCGTTCTGATTATTACTACACGATAAATAAAATTGACAAGGACAAAAAGAATCAGGAACTTACAGAAGAGATCAAGGCAATATATGCTGAACATAAGAAGCGCTACGGCTATCGTCGTATCACTCTGGAACTTGCTCGCCGCGGTGTCTGTGCAAATCATAAAAAAGTTCAGCGCCAAGTTTAGGGTTTTAGTTGCGTAATTGTTTACTCAAGTTTTTCAATCAGACACTGGTGATCCTTGGTTTTAGGATTGTAGTTAATGCCGACAATGATGATATTCCGATATTGCTGTGTATAGCGTTTGAAGTATTCCTGCGTTTTAATCTGCTGAATAGCAATCTCTGCAGATTCTCCGTATTTAAACTCAATCAGAATCAGAGGCTGTTTTCTGATTACAGGTTCATACACCAGATCTATACGGCCTTTTCCAGCCTGATCTTCACGATGATAGCTGTAATCATCAAGAGTTGCCCATAAAAGTCCCGTTATCACGCAAAATGTAAGGGCAGATTCGGAGTTATAATCGTATATTGATACTGCAGAAGAATTATGTATTTCCTGAATAAGTTCTGCTACTGTATCGCCATCAAGTTCCTTAATAGCTTTGAGCAGCCTCTCAGACCGTTTTATAGTGTCCATACGCTCATACCAATCCTGTTCTTTGACAATATCCATCAGAGCTGATTTTATCTCTGCATTCGGTACGTATGCGATTCGCCTGTTTTTACTGTTTGTAACCTTCTGTGGCTGTATTTCATCTGTATCTGTATTTTCTTCATCAGGATTAATGCATCCAAGGTATCCCAGACATACCAGAAGGCAGAAAACATCATTCTTATCCTTTATGCTGACCATGTCGTTTTGGAATTTGCCACAATTGAAAGATACCTCATCACCTTCAATTAAATTCAGAACGTCTTCTTTAATACCATCAAAATCCATGTTGATTAAGCGAACAACTTCTTCATTAGACGAGGTTCCGCTCCAATAGCTCTGACATACTCCATCGCTTATAGCTGAAACTACAGAGTTAGGATTGTAAATATCAATATTGTTAAGTTTGTAGCCTTCATACCATTCCTTCAAGTCCTGTTGCGATACGTGGCACGATGGGCTTTCTACTATTGCGGCCACTTCCTCATCCGTAAAACCGAAGTATTTCTCGTAAGGGATTGGTCTTAACATGTTGTATTCTTTAAAACCGTTTAATGCAGATTGAGAGTTATACTTCTTGATAGGAAGAATACCGGTAAGGTAAGCAAATGCAAAACAGGCCTGTCCAGATTTTGATTTAAATAAACCTCGCAGAAATTCTATAAATTTTTCCTGCAAAGCATCTTCATTTCGATAATCTCTGTAGATCAGATCCCATTCATCCATAATAAAAATAAATGGTTCGCCTGTATTTTGGCATATAGCTTCCAATGCCGAGGATAACGACTTCTTCCCAACTAATGGAGCTTTATCTATTTGTTCAGCGTATTCTTTGTTTTCCTTTAGATCACAAATAACCACGTACTGCAGAAAATCTACGATATCATCTATACCTTCAATGTATAGAGAACTGTCGTCCTTATACGAGAGATACTTATCTTTTATGGAATTCATATCAATGTATATGACATCATATTTGTT
>NZ_JNKD01000081.1:0-8049 GCF_000701925.1 Ruminobacter sp. RM87
GCAGCTAAGATACCGATGATGGCGATAACGATCATTAATTCGATGAGGGTAAAACCTTTAGTCTTTTTCATGATAATTTCCTTTATTCATGATAAATAGATGACAAAATTAAACCATGTTAATGAAGGTATTTATAGAGAAATAAGGGCAATGTTTTTCAACATTGCCCTTTTTGAATAAATGAATATAAATGTTCTGTGATGGATTATCTCAGAAGGTTTAGGTAGAATCCGTTAATCTCATTTCCCCAAAGCATGACTATGAATCCCATAATTGCAATGTATGGACCGAATGCAAAAGGCTGACTTTCCTTATGTCTGTTAATAAACATAAGGAGGCCTCCAATTACGGCACCGACAAGAGCAGAACCGAATATTATGGCAGGGAGCATCTGATATCCAAACCAGGCTCCGAGACATGCTGTCAGTTTGAAGTCACCATATCCCATGCCTTCTTTTCCGGTCGCAAGTTTAAATGTCCAATAGAAGAGCCACAGACACATGTAACCTGCAACAGCACCGTAAACGGCGTCGGTAAGAGTTACGTATGTGTTAAACATATTAAAAAGGATACCAATCCATAGTAAGGGCTGCACGATTTCATCAGGAATCAGCATCTTATCAAAATCGATACCGCTTATGGCGATAAGTGACCATGTCATGAGAAGGGCTCCAATTACCTGTACAGTAGGACCGAAATGCCAGGCAACTAGAAGGGACATGAGACCAGTAAAAGTTTCAACCAGAGGATATCTCAGCGATATATGCTGTCCGCAACCATGACACCTGCCCTTGAGAATTAGATAACTGATAACAGGAATGTTTTCCCATGCAGAAATCTTATGACCGCAATTTGGACAGCGTGACCTTGGGGTTATGAGATTAAATGTTGGCCTTTCTGGTAATTCCTGTTCAGGATGAAAATATTCCTGATACTCATCTTTGAATTCATTTTCCATCATAACAGGAAGTCTGTAAATTACTACATTTAAGAAGCTTCCAACTAAAAAACCTATGATAGTCACATAAATCAGAAAGAAAGCAGGGGACTCTTGAAAGGCAAGAACTACACTTTGTAAAAAATCCATAAAAAATCCAGTTATTAAATATTATACATACGGTAAATAAAAAGGGTCTCACATCTGTGAAACCCTTTAACAAAGTTAATGCGTTTATTAGAATATGCTACCCATAGAGAAGATAGGTAAGTACATAGCAATAACCAATGAACCGATGATAACACCAAGGAATACCATGATTAACGGTTCAAGCATAGATGACAAACCGTCTACAGCATCATCTACTTCCTGCTGATAAATGTTAGCTACTTTTCTAAGCATTGCATCCAGGGAACCGGCTTCCTCGCCAATCATAACCATCTGAATCATCATCGCAGGGAATATCTGTGTGGCGCGCATAGCCATATTGAGCTGCATACCGCCCATAACATCCTGTCTGATCTCAAGTATTGCATTATTATATTTAGCATTACCTGATGCACCGGCTGCAGAGATTAAAGCATCTACCAATGGAATACCTGCAGCGAATGTTGTTGCCAGTGTAGACGCAAATCTTGCCAGACAGCCCTTTTCCAAAATTGCACCAACCACAGGAATTTTGAGGAACATAACGTCCACATTATCGTGGAATTTTTCGTTATGCCTGTATCCCCAGAAGAATGCGTAGAAACCACCGCCGATAACAAGGGCAAAAATAACCCAGTAACTCTGCAGGAATCTTGAAAGATCGACAACCATCTGAGTAAATGCAGGTAATTTTGCATTAAAGCTTGCAAATATTGCCTCAAACTGAGGTACTACATAAATCAGCAAAATTGCGGTAACGATAACTGCAATGATAACTATAACTATAGGATACATCATAGCCTTTTTGATTTTTGACTTTAAGGCTTCTGATTTTTCCATATATGTTGCAATCTGGTCGTAAATTGTTTCTAAGGCACCTGATGCTTCACCTGCAGCAACCAAGTCGGTATACAGCTTGTTGAAGTACAACGGATGTCTTCTTAGAGCCTGATGGAAAGGTGTACCTGATGATACATCTTCACAAACTTCTGACAAAAGCTTTCTCATAGCTAACTTGTCATGGCTTTGGGCTAAAAGCTCAATAGACTGAACCAATGGTACACCGGCAGATAACATTGTGGTAATCTGTCTTGAAAGTGTTGCAATGTCAACAGGTTTGATCTTTGGACCATCACCTAATAGGTTTTTATATTCAACAACAGATGTTACATTAACGTTCTGCTTTCTAAGTTCAGACTTTATTATTTCTGCACTTCTGGCACACATAAAGCCACCGACTGGTTTGCCTTTACGGTTTGTACCTTTCCATTTAAAATTTATAAAGTCTTTTTTGTTACTTTTTATTGCCATAATTTAATCCCTGCTTAGCCCGATGTTACACGGAATACTTCCTGTAAACTCGTGACTCCCTGCGCCACTTTCATTAATCCGGATTTTCTTAAAGGAACCATTCCTTCTTTTTCTGCTTCTGCTGCAATCTGGAGTGAGTTTCCTCCTTCCATTATGAGCATGGCCAGCTTATCGGACATAACAAAGATTTCGTAAATACCTACTCGACCCTTATATCCGCCTGAGCAAGCCTCACAGCCTTGAGGATTTGGTTTGTATATTTTTAATCCTTTATCTATATCTTCTTGAGTATACCCTATATTGAGCAGTTCATGCTCAGGTACATTGTCAAGAATTTTACATTTCTCACATAATCTACGAGCCAGTCGCTGAGCCATAATCAATGTCACTGAAGAAGCGATATTAAATGCGGGAACGCCCATGTTTAAAAGACGAGTCAGAGTTTCTGGAGCAGAGTTTGTGTGAAGTGTTGATAATACAAGGTGACCTGTCTGAGCAGCCTTAATTGCAATTTCAGCTGTTTCCAGGTCTCGAATTTCACCCACCATGATTACGTCAGGGTCCTGACGAAGGAATGCTTTCAATGCACTGGCGAATGTTAATCCTGCCTTATAATTAATCTGTACCTGGTTGATACCTTCCAGGTTGATTTCTACCGGGTCTTCCGCTGTTGAAATATTGGTTTCAACAGTATTAAGAATACTCAGACCGGTATACAGAGAAACTGTTTTGCCTGAACCGGTAGGTCCTGTTACAAGAATAAGTCCCTGCGGCTTTTCCAAAGCACCAAGATACTTCTTTTTCTGTTCATCTTCAAAGCCCAGCATATCAATGTTAAGCTTGGCTGCGGATGAATCCAGAATACGCATTACGATTTTTTCACCCCAAAGAGTAGGAAGGGTATTAACACGCATATCCATTGCTTTGGTTGGTGAAATTTTCAGCTTTATACGACCATCCTGCGGAACACGTCTTTCAGCTATATCAAGTCTTGACATAACTTTGATACGGGCTGCAATTTTATCTTTGAGTTCAACAGGGGCTTTGGCTACTTCATGAAGAATACCGTCGATACGGAATCTTACGCGGTACTTTTTCTCATAAGGTTCGAAGTGTAAGTCTGAAGCTCCTTTTTTGATAGAATCGAGAAGAAGTTTGTTTATGAATTTAACCACAGGAGTGTCGTCTTCGGCGTTTGCGTCGGTTGCTCCGCTAAGATTGTCATCCTGATTGTCTTCCAGTGTTTCAAGTTCGGCAAAATCGGAGTCGGAAAGACCAACGTCAAGTTCTTCCATCGCGTCTGCGAACAGTTTGTTGAGATCTTTCTGAAGCTTGTCTTCATCTACCAGAATTGTGTCGGTCATCATCGAGAATTTCAGACCGAATGCGTTCAATGCTGCCGTGTTTGTCGGATCTGACATTGCAAGGAACAATGTCTTGCCCTGTGCGTACACAGGCAGAGCATGGTGTTGGATAATCAGATTTTTATCCATATATGCTGACGGAATTTCTTTTACATCAATATCGTCAAGATTCAAATATGGATAGGCATATTCCTTTACCAGGATTTCTCTGATTTTCTCAGAAGGAACAAGTTTTAAATCTACGATTGTAGAGATAATCGGTTTTCCTTCTTTTTTGGATTCTGCGATAACGTTTTGTTCTTGCTCTGGAGTTATTAACTTGTATGTCTTGAGTACTCGGAGAATACCGTAACTTTCAGCCATTTTTTATATCCTAAGTTTTTCACTCAATATATTTTTGCTAGTGCATGAGTATCAGAGAAGATCTGTATTCTCATTGATCTAGAACTTATTTTTGTAATTGATATACAACATTCAATAAAATGTGAAATGAACATTTGTAAATCATTAAAGCGTACAGTATAGGATAGAACTAACATAGTTAAAATACTACTTTATTTTGTTCGATTGATTTTGAAATATTGTTTTAATCACAAAAACACGAAAAGGTTTTTATGATAAGTGAATAAAGTGTTGAGATTGTTAAATCAGTGTAATTATATTGTTCTATAGATAATATATTTGAATATATTAAAATGAATGGAATCATACAAATAAAAAAATAATCATATCCTGTTGTGTTAAGCGATAATTCTGGTGGTTTAATTGCTTTTTATAATTCTAATGACCTGATAATAAGTGAGTTATTTTTATTAAATCTAGCATGTTTTCATGATTTGAGAAGAAGTCTGATTCATCTGGGTTCTGTTCTTAATTGTGTACTTTATGCGGGGTGGCTTGCATTTTAATGTTTAAGAACCTATATAATATGATGAGATGATATTTTAAGTACTATCATTAATTCCGAAACATAGTTTTATTGGATTATGTTTCTGCAGAATGTTCTTTCAGTTAATGTTTGCAGTTGATAAATGCAAAACGTTTCTTTTGCCTGTATTCCGAAAGCAAGGATTTTTAATGATTAAATATGTTTTAACGGCTATAGTTTTTTTGGCTCTTGAATTGGCAAGTATTATTTATGTCAGCGGTGAAATTGGATGGCTGGTGGCTATCTATATTCTGGGCATTGAAGTGATAATAGGTTATTCAATCGTGAAGAAATACGGCATTGGTTCTTTGTTAATGGGGGGAATGGGGATGCAGTCGTCATCATTTGCCTCAGGTGCTGTTGTTTTTGGCGTTATGATTGCTTTTCCTGGGTTTTTCTCTGATGTGCTGGCCGTTGCCTCGCTAATTCCTTTTGTGCGTAAGGCTCTGTTTGCCTTTTTAAAACCTGATCCTGAACTAGTTTCCAAGATTGTCATGAATCAGGTAAATAAGCAATTCAATGCCAATGGATCCGGAATGAACATGTTTGATGAAAACTTTTTGAAGAATGCCGGTTTGTTTGGAAATTCTGACGAAAGTGAAGAAGATGACGAGAAAGAATTATATGAAAATGTAAAACCTTCCTACAGTACTCATAATTCAGCTGGTAGAAATAACAGGAAAGCGACCGTGGAAGATGCTGAATTCAGGGAACTTTAGTTTCAATTATCTAAGTGTTTTTTTGATGTATAAGTTGATGGAGCTTCTGTATTTCAGAAGCTTCATTTTTATTAAATTTTAAAAATTTATTAAATTTGTCTTGAATTATTAAATTCAATCCATATGTTAAAGGTAGAAAGTTTAAATTGGTTAACATATTTATGTGGGAGGCTGTTGAGGGATAAACCTTAACTCATGTATTAGTATGGCAATTCGTCCTTTAAATGATCGTGTAATTGTAAAGCGTATTGAAGTTGAAGCTAAATCTGCCGGCGGTATTGTTCTGACCGGTAGTGCTGTTGATAAGTCAACCCGTGGTGAAGTTATTGCTGTAGGTCCTGGTCGTACTCTTGATAATGGTACAGTTAAGCCAGTTGCTGTAAAGGTTGGCGACAAAGTTATTTTTAACGAAGGTTATTCAGTAAGAAAAGAAAAGCTGGATGGCGAAGAAGTGTTAATCATGTCTGAAAATGATATTCTCGCTGTTGTTGAAGAATAAAATTCAGAATTTTTAAGAATACCTAGTGTTCGAATCTGAAAAACTGCTGATTCGGATACAACAAGAATTTGAATTAAATATTTACAGGAAAATAAAATGTCTGCAAAAGATGTAATTTTTGGTAATGAAGCTCGAGTAAAAATGCTCGAAGGTGTTAATATCTTAGCTAATGCAGTTAAGGTAACTTTAGGTCCAAAAGGTCGTAACGTTGTTCTCGATAAGACCTATGGTGCTCCTGCAATCACCAAAGACGGTGTTTCAGTAGCCAAGGAAATCGAACTGGAAGACAAGTTCCAGAACATGGGTGCTCAGATGGTTAAGGAAGTTGCTTCCAAGGCTAATGACGCTGCTGGTGATGGTACTACTACCGCAACCGTTCTTGCCCAGGCTATTATCAATGAAGGTTTGAAGTCTGTTGCTGCAGGTATGAATCCAATGGATTTGAAGCGTGGTATTGATAAGGCTGTTTCTGCTGCAGTTGAACAGTTAAAGACCTTGTCAGTTGAATGTAAGGATTCAAAGGCAATCGCTCAGGTTGGTACAATTTCTGCCAACTCTGATGCTTCTGTTGGTAAGTTAATTGCAGAAGCAATGGAAAAGGTTGGCCGTGACGGTGTTATTACTGTTGAAGACGGTAAGAGTTTTGATGATCAGCTTGATCTTGTAGAAGGTATGCAGTTCGACCGCGGATACCTTTCTCCATACTTCATCAACAAGTCTGAAAATGCATCTGTTGAATTTGATGATCCATACATTCTTCTTGTTGACAAGAAGGTGTCAAATATCCGTGATATTCTCAGTGTTCTCGAAGGTGTTGCAAAGGCAGGCAAGCCATTACTTATCATTGCTGAAGATGTAGAAAGCGAAGCTTTGGCTACTCTGGTTGTTAATAACATGAGAGGCATCGTTAAGGTAGCTGCAGTTAAGGCTCCAGGCTTTGGTGATCGCCGTAAAGCAATGCTTCAGGATATTGCAATTCTTACTGAAGGCACAGTTATTTCTGAAGATATCGGTATGAAGCTTGATGCTGCTACCATCGATGATTTAGGTAGAGCAAAGCGTGTTGTTATTACCAAGGATAACACCACCATTATTGATGGTGCAGGTGATTCTGCAGCTATTTCTGATCGTGTTGCTCAGATTCGCAAGGCAATTGAAGATTCTACTTCAGAATACGATAAGGAAAAGCTTCAGGAACGTGTTGCTAAGCTTGCCGGGGGTGTGGCTGTTATTAAGGTCGGTGGTGCAACTGAAGTTGAAATGAAGGAAAAGAAGGATCGTGTAGATGATGCCTTACATGCAACCCGTGCGGCAGTAGAAGAAGGTGTTGTTGCCGGTGGTGGTGTTGCATTGGTTCGTGTTGCTTCAAAGCTTGCAGATCTGAAGGGTGATAATGAAGATCAGAATGTAGGTATTCGTGTAGCATTAAAGGCTATGGAAGCTCCGTTACGTCAGATTGTTGAAAATGCAGGTCAGGAACCTTCTGTTATCGCTAACGCAGTACGTAATGCGGAAGGTAATCACGGTTACAATGCCGCTACTGAACAGTATGGTGATATGCTTGAAATGGGTATCCTCGATCCAACCAAGGTTACCAGAAGTGCATTGCAGTATGCTGCTTCAATTGCAGGTCTGATGATCACAACTGAATGTATGATTACCGATTTACCAAAGAAGGATGAAGCTCCTGCTGCTGGTAACATGGGTATGGGTGGCATGGGCGGTATGATGTAATCAAGCTTAACAGCTTAATTATAAGTATCGTTTAATACACTTAACTTATATGGGAAGGTTTATCTCGTTTCTTGAGATAAACCTTTCTTTTTTGAGAGTGAACGCGATTCCGTGTAAACCCTTGTTAAGCCCCTTTTGAAAAATTATCTAATGTACCTAGCTATCCTTGTGCTGGTTTCATCAAGACAGGATAGCTGGTTCAGAACCTTTGCCCAATTCTGTATTTTAGCATTGTTCCATTTCTTGGCAAGTTCACCCGTAATTCTGAGATAGAAAATTTTAAATACCGAATTTTCATTTTCAAAGAATCCCTTTTTAGTGACCTTTCTAAGGCTGGAATTTACAGATTCGATGGCATTGGTCGTATACATCACTTTACGTATGTCGGCAGGGTAATTATAGAGCTGACG
>NZ_JNKD01000082.1:0-7752 GCF_000701925.1 Ruminobacter sp. RM87
GTATACAAAAGTGTCTGATGTCTGATTACTCATATAATTAGTATATTCTGTTTGATTAAATAACGATGCGGAATTGGATGCTTTTTTGATGAAACTCTTGATATTTTACCTAACTGATTTTAGTTTTGTTAATTTTTTTGATTGTGCCGGATAAAGATAATTAAACCGGTATAATTATTTTTATGGATATAAACATTTACATGTATTGTGTTGTAGGTCATTTATATTATTTAATTCTGATGTTTATTACATTCAAAATAATGTAGAATGTGCACATTCTACATTTGTGACAAGAAAAATAGGATGTTTTATGTCAGCATTAGAGCTTTGCGCTTATGGCGGAGTAGAAAATCTGGTATTTAATGACAGTACGGAAGTTCCTTCCCCGAAAAAAGATGAAGTACAGGTAAAGATTCTGGCGACCGGGGTTAATGTCATCGATACCAAAATTCGTCTTGGAACCAGTTTCGCTGCCAAGACCCGCGGAGAAAGATTCCCGTGGGTGATAGGCTTTGATATGAGTGGTGAGGTTGTCAAGGTTCCAAAGGACTGTGAAGATTTTCAGAAAGGTGACAAAGTTTGCGGTCTGGTCGGATTTCCCCTGAATGGCGGGGCTTACAGTTCTCTGAATAATTTTCAGGCAAGTGAACTTATTAAAATTCCTGAAGGCTGCGGAATAAAGGTTGCCGGAGCGTTGCCTCTTGCAGGTCTGACTGCGTATCAGGCTCTGTTTGACATAGGACATCTTCAGCCTGAGCAGACCGTTATTATTTCAGCGGCCGCAGGCGGAGTAGGACATCTTGCCGTTCAGCTTGCAAAGAATGCCGGCGCCAGGGTTTTGGGAATATGTTCCAAGGAAAATCATCAGTTTGTTAAGGATTTGGGTGCAGACGGAGTAGCCGAGTACGATCATGAGGAATGTCTGAAGTGGCAGAGTGAGGCGGATCTCTTTATAGATCTTGTGGGAGGACAGAGCGCCATCAATAACCTTTCTCTTCTGAAACTCAATGCTACCATGGTTTCAGTTCCAACCGTTACTTATCAGGCTGTAAGACTGGCGGCTACCGATATGTCGATAAATGTTGCAGGTATGGTTGTTAAGCAGAATAAGGCTCAGTTAAAGAAGATGCTTGATATGATTGCTGACGGAGATCTTAAAGTACATATTTCTGAAAGCTTCTTCCTGAAAGACGGAGCAAAGGCGCATGCGGTAATAGGCGGCGGTCATACAATAGGAAAGCTGATTCTGTTACCTAACGGAATCGTGCGCGAGGTGAAAGTCTAGATTCGGTGCGCCAAGAGAAGAATGCAATAGAAAACGGTAACCGTACAGCTGACGGTTACCGTTTTTAATTTTCTATAACAGAGACGTTTGTGCAGCCGATGCTAAACTTTTATATCAGTTTGCAAAGTTCAGGTCATACATCCTTTGAGTGTGTGCGGCGGCTTCCGTAAGGTTGAGACGCTGATAACTCTTGATCAGATACTGCATCGCATCTTTTGTTTCGTCAGTTCCCTGGTAGGTAAGAATCAGTTTCTGACAGTGTCTGGCTGAGGATATATATGCCTGTTTTTTATAATAGTATTTGGCAATGGCCAGTTCATGCTTTGCAAGAACACTCCTGATGTATACCATTCTTGCATAGGCATCAGCGGCATAAAGGCTGTTAGGGTACGATGTATAGAGGCGACTGAAGTCTTTAAAGGCTGCTTCAAAGAAAGATACATCACGATTGGAATTGTCAACGCGAATCAGATCAAGCAATCTGTCAGTTGCTTTCTGCTGGTTGGTCAGACCTCTCATATACAGTACATAGTCAATATGTTCGTCTGAAGGGTTCAGGCGGATAAATTTATCAATTTCCGCAATAGCCAGTTCATTTTCCCTGTCTTTATAGTAGGTGTAGATTAGGTTAAGCTGAACCTGATGCGCATACGGACCGAAAGGATATCTGTTGTCAATGGCTTCAAGGTTAAGTCTGGCTGTGTTGTAGTTTTCATTGGCCATGGCCTTGTATGCATCTATATACAATTCATAGGGCTGTTTGTCCGGAACAATATCCCTGTTTTTTGAAGAACAGCCGGTCATCATAATAATGCCTAAAAAAGTAATTACCAGTTTGCTTGCAGTGCTCAGCATTTCAATATCCACTATCTGAATTTTGGAAATTAAAAAAATCAGTTATAAATTAACAATGGTTGCTGCCTTTCGGGAGAAAAACCACGTTACTCGGCAATCTGTCCGCCGGTACTGTCTGCATGTTACATGCGGCGGAACAAAACAACACAGTGAATATAATACACAAAAACAATTCAATATTCATGCAATAGTTAATTTTATGATGAGAATATGGATATTTAAAAGAGAGGCATGTCAAAACATCAGATGTTCAGCAAGTGACAGCTGTGTTTGTGATAATGATTACGGACTTCCTTTAGCTGTCGGTAATCAAAAAGGAATGTATAAAGAGTCGGCATATGCTAGAATGCACTAAAATTTGAGGTTTTTATACATGAGTCAGACTATAGAATTAACTTCCGTTATTCCAGAAGATATGCATGGCATGCGACTGGATCAGGCATTAAGTGAACTTTTTTCAGATTATTCACGTAACAGACTTAAGGGGTGGATCCTTGAAGGACTGGTGACCGTGAACGGCAATGTGGCTTCTGTTCCGCGCGAAAAGGTGAATGCCAATGACAGCATCGTTATCAATGCGACCATTGATAGCGAAGATCATTTTATTCCGGAGGAAATACCTCTGAATATTGTTTATGAAGATGATGATCTTCTGGTTATAAACAAACCTGCAGGCCTGTCAGTTCATCCGGGAGCCGGACGCAGAACCGGAACCCTGCTTAACGGTCTGCTTTACAGATATCCTGAAAGCATCAATCTTCCACGAGCCGGTATTGTTCACAGACTTGATATGGATACATCTGGACTCATGGTTATAGCCAAGACAATCAGAGCGGTACATAAGCTGGTTAAGGCTATTTCACGTCATGATGTTGTTCGTGAGTATGAAGCGGTTGTAATCGGACACATGACTGCAGGCGGTGAAGTGGATGAACCAATCGGAAGACATCAGACAAACAGAATTATGATGTCTGTTGTTCCGGAAGGGTATGGAAAGGAAGCCGTAACTCATTATCGTGTTATGGAAAAATTTCGTGCGCATTCAAGACTTCGTCTGAGACTGGAAACAGGAAGAACTCATCAGATTCGTGTGCACATGTCATATATCAAGCATCCTCTCGTCGGCGATCCTTTATATGGCGGAAAGAGAGCCAGATTTATCCCTAATGCATCAGCTGAGTTTACCCGTTACGTGAATACTTTCCCTCGTCAGGCTCTGCATGCAATCAAGCTTGAATTCAAACATCCGTTTACCGGAGAGGAGCTTTCATTTGAGGCTCCGGTACCTGATGATATGATTGAACTGGTGGAAGTTCTTCGTGAGGATACAAAAGAACATCCTGATGATATTGTCTGGGGATTTTAGGTGAACGTCAGATTATAGACTGAGGATTAAATGAACTGTAACAGAGGTGACTTATCGAATAAATGCGACGGGGTGAGGATTGTATCCGAATCCTCAGTCATTCCCGGATCCGTGGGGATGGCTTTTACCACAAGAAAAGGCGGGAAAAGTCAGAAGCCCTTTGACGGTTTTAATCTCGGTCTTCACGTGGGGGATAATCCTGTCTGCGTAAACGATAATCGGGAACTTCTTGGGGATGCTCTTCCCGGGGTTAATCAGATTATCTGGCTTAATCAGATTCATTCATGCAATGTCGTAAAGGTTGATGATTCCTTTAGTGGTGTTCCCGATGCCGACGCATCGGTAACCAGAAAAAAGGGGATTGCGCTGGCCATAATGACTGCAGACTGTCTGCCTGTACTGCTAGCTGCTGATGACGGATCCGTGGTTGGAGCGGCTCACTGCGGCTGGAGAGGACTTGCCGGAGGTGTTCTGAAAAATTCAGTTGAGAGTATGGACATATCTCCAGACAGAATATCCGCATGGCTCGGCCCCTGTATAGGCCCTTCGGCTTTTGAGGTCGGAGAGATTGTGAGAGAGTCTTTTTTCAGACTGAATCCTCAGAGTGAAAGGTGTTTTAAGGTTCAGCCTCCGAAAAACGGAGAAAACAAATATCTCGCTGATCTTCCCGCTCTTGCCGAAATGGAATTGAAACGCCTTGGAGTAACAAAAGTAATATCATCAGGATTGTGTACCTACAGCGACGGCGAACGCTTTTTCAGTTATCGCAGGGAGCAAATTACAGGCAGAATGGCGAGTCTTGTCTGGATTAGGTAACACAGGTTCTGCATATGTGCGAAAATCCATGTTTTATCCAGTTTCGTACGTCTGTGTTCGGGGAATACATTTCGGTACAGACATCAGTTTCTTATATGCTGCATATGTTGTCTAATCGTTGTTCGGCAAGTTGGTTCTTTTAATTCCTAGGATTTCTTTCAGATTGAATAATTTGAAAGAATTGTCATAACAAAACATAAAAAATTCATCAAAAAAACAATCATATTTTTACTTTTGTCCTTGAATATTTTTTAAAAGATCCCATGTCATAAGTGTGAGATTTGAAAAAACAGAGGTGACAGAGTATGAGATTAGAATCATTGACTACACAGCTGCAGGAGGCTCTACAGGATGCTAATTCTCTTGTAGTTGTCAACGAGCAGCAGCTAATAGAACCTGCACACATTGTTGAAGCATTAATAAGCATGCAGGGAAGTTCAATTCCGGCAATCCTGACATTGTGCGGAGCAGATGCAAATGCGGTAAAAATTCTTCTTGATGAAGAGATAAAGAAGTTTCCTGTTGTCAAGGGCGCAGGTGCGGACATTCAGATGTCTCCGGCTACGGGCAGAGTATTCAATCAGAGTGAAAGACTTGCCAAAGAGTATCAGGATAAATTCATTTCATCAGAACTCTTTGTAAAAGCTGCATTCACTGAAGATTCTCTGGTAAGGAATGTATTCACGAAATGCGGTATTAACAAAGGTAAACTTGACGAAGCCATTAACAAGGTTCGTGGCGGTGAGAAGGTAAATGATGCGGAAGTTGAATCAAACCGCCGTGCACTTGAAAGATATACCATAGATCTGACTGCCAGAGCTGAAAGAGGCAAACTGGATCCTGTAATCGGCCGTGATGAGGAAATCAGAAGAGCCATTCAGGTACTGCAGCGCAGAACAAAAAACAATCCTGTGCTTATCGGTGAACCTGGTGTAGGTAAAACCGCAATTGTTGAAGGCCTTGCCCAGCGTATTGTCAAGGGGGAGGTTCCTGAGGGACTGAAGAATAAGAGACTTCTTTCTCTTGATATGGGGGCTCTAATTGCAGGTGCAAAATACAGAGGTGAATTTGAAGAAAGATTAAAGGCGGTGCTGAACGCACTGGCAAAGGAAGAAGGCAGGGTAATTCTCTTTATCGATGAAATTCATACCATGGTTGGCGCAGGCGGCGCTGATGGTGCAATGGATGCGGGAAACATGTTAAAGCCTGCTCTTGCCCGCGGGGATCTGCACTGTATGGGCGCAACCACTCTGGATGAATACCGCAAGTTCATTGAGAAGGATGCTGCTCTGGAAAGAAGATTCCAGAAAGTATTTGTAGGTGAACCGTCAGTAGAGGATACCATTGCAATTCTGAGAGGCCTGCAGGAACGTTACGAACTGCATCACCATGTTGAAATTACGGATCCAGCCATCATTGCTGCGGTGACACTGTCCAACAGATACATTACTGACAGACAGCTTCCGGATAAGGCTATTGACCTGATTGATGAAGCAGCTGCAAGTATCAGAATGCAGATCGATTCAAAGCCTGAGCCACTGGATCGTCTTGAACGTAAACTGATACAGCTGAAGATGGAACGTCAGGCTGTGGCCAAGGATTCCGATGAGGCAAGTAAAAAACGTCTTGAAATTCTTACTGAAGAAATTGAAAGCAAGGAACGTGAGTACAGTGAACTTGAAGATATCTGGAAGGCGGAGAAGTCCTGCATGCAGGGAGTTCAGCAGATCAAGGAAGAACTTGAGAAAGCTAAGTTTGACTGTGAAATCGCTCAGAGAAAGGGAGAGTTTGAAAGAGCCGGTGAACTTCGTTACAGTGTAATTCCTTCATTGGAAAAGCAGATTGAAAACGTAAGCAGACTTCAGCAGGATGCAAAGAACAACAAGGATACCCCGAAATTACTCCGTAACAAGGTAACGGAAAATGAAATTGCAGAGGTTGTATCCAGAGCGACCGGCATTCCTGTTGCAAAAATGATGGCCGGAGAAAAGGAAAAACTTCTGAATATGGAAAACAGTCTTCACGACAAGGTAATTGGACAGAATGAAGCTGTTGATGCCATCGCGAATGCCATCAGAAGAAGCAGAGCCGGTTTGTCTGATCCTAACAGACCTATAGGTTCATTCCTGTTTATGGGACCTACCGGTGTGGGTAAAACAGAACTGTGCAAAGCGCTGGCCGAGTTTATGTTTGATACGAAGGATGCGATGGTCCGCATAGATATGAGTGAGTTTATGGAGAAATACTCCGTAAGCCGTCTTGTAGGTGCACCTCCGGGATATGTCGGCTACGATGAAGGTGGATATCTGACCGAAGCCGTAAGAAGACGCCCATACAGTGTTATTCTGCTTGATGAGGTGGAAAAGGCTCATCCTGACGTATTCAACATTCTGCTTCAGGTTCTTGACGATGGCAGACTTACCGACGGACAGGGAAGAACAGTAGACTTCAAGAATACAGTGATTATCATGACCTCGAATATCGGTTCTGAGATTATTCAGGAGGAAACCGGTCATAAGAGTTATGATGAAATAAAGAGTGATCTGTTCCAGGTACTTCGCGGACACTTCAAGCCTGAATTCCTGAATCGTATTGACGAAACTGTGGTATTCCACCCTCTGGATGAAGAATGCATCAGAAAGATTGCAGGTATTCACCTGAGAAGTCTAAGCAGTCGTCTGAGCGAGTCAGGTTATCATGTTGAATTTGCTGATAGTCTGCTTGCCCGTGTTGCTCATATAGGTTTTGATCCTGTTTTCGGCGCAAGACCGTTGAGAAGAGCTATCCAGGATGTTGTGGAAAATCAGCTTGCTCAGCTGGTGCTTAAAGGTGAATTAATGCCTGACAGTACCTACACGGTTGATTTAACTGATGAGGACAAACTGGTTGTTCACAGAAAGTAGACTGTAAAACAGTTTTCTGAAGAACAATAGGTTGAGTGCAAGTATAAAAGGGGGCATTAGACATAATGTCCCTTTTTTACTGAATGGTGTAAATTTAAATTCTTCGTCATTATGTAAATAAAGGTGTGGGAAAATTAAACGATGTGGATAAAATTTGTGTGTTTTGGGTAAAATTTATTCAAAAGATAAGTTTTTTGCGAAAAAGATCAAAAAAAGTATTGACGAAAAAAATAAAAAACCTAAAATACACATCGTTCGCTGAGCACAGCGAAAAACAAAAAGTTCTTTAAAAACGAATCTAGACAATCTGTGTGGGCACTCGCTGAATTCATGAGCTGAAATAAAAAATGGTTCTTGAAGAAGCTGAGTGTCAAATCTAAGAGCAATTAGAAAGACAGTCATTCAAAGAGAGCCGAAAAAACTTCAACTAATTTAAAGTGAAGAGTTTGATCATGGCTCAGATTGAACGCTGGCGGCAGGCTTAATACATGCAAGTCGAACGGTAACAGCAGGAAGCTTGCTTCCTG